>DATLVI010000024.1 GCA_035577545.1 Verrucomicrobiia bacterium | reverse complement strand
CTTCCTTCGCGGCCTTTTCAGCGGGTGTGTCGCCGCCGTTCCGCGACGTGTTGAGCGGCTGCGAGCGTTTCGAGCCGTCGCGATAGATCGCCACAGCCTTCAACCCGAGTTTCCAGCCTTCACTGTAGCTGTGCATGATCTCTTCCACGGTGGACTCCTGCGGCATGTTCACCGTCTTGGAAATCGCCCCGCTAAGGAACGGCTGGGCGGCCGCCATCATCTTGAGATGCGCCATGTATTGGATGCTGCGGCGGCCCTTTGCGGGCTTGAACGCGCAATCGAACACGGCGAGATGCTTTTCCTGCAGGTGCGGCGCGCCCTCGATCATGTCGTTTTCGTCAATATACTTCACGATATCGACCACCTGTGACTCGGTATAGCCGAGTTTCTTTAGCGCCATCGGCACCGTGCGGTTGACAATCTTCAACATGCCGCCGCCCGCCAGCAACTTGTACTTCACGAGCGCGATGTCCGGCTCGACGCCCGTCGTGTCGCAATCCATCATGAACGCGATGGTGCCCGTCGGCGCGAGGACGGTGACCTGCGAATTGCGGTAGCCGAAACGCCGGCCCAGTTCCACGGCCTCATCGCCGCAACGCTGCGCGGCGCTACGCAGGTAATCCGGGCAGCTGGAGTGGATGCGTTTCACCGCATCGCGGTGCATTTCCATGACCTCCAACATCGGCTCGCGATTCTTCGCAAACCCTTCAAACGCGCCAATCTTCTCGGCAATGCGCGCCGATTGCGTGTACGCGTGCAGGTGCATGATGGCGGTGATGGCACCGGCCAGGCCCCGGCCTTCATCGCTGTCGTAGGGCAGGCCCATCGACATGCTGAGGGAGCCGAGATTGGCGAAGCCGAGGCCGAGCGGGCGGTACAGGTGGCTGTTGAGCCCGATTTGTTCCGTGGGATAGCTCGCGTTATCGACGAGGATCTCCTGGGCGGTAATGAAAATCTCCACCGCCGCCTTGAAGCGCTCAACATCGAACACGCCATCCGCGCGCACGAACTTCATCAGGTTCAGCGACGCAAGGTTGCAGGCGCTGTTGTCGAGGAACATATATTCACTGCACGGGTTGCTGGAATTGATCGGCGCCGTGTTCTTACAGGTGTGCCAGCGCTGAATGGTGTCTTCGTACTGCATGCCGGGATCGCCGCAGGTCCACGTCCCCTCCGCGATGCCGCGCATCAGCTCACGCGCCTTGTAGGTTGGACCAGGCCTGTTTGCGTCCGTGACCCAATGGGTCGTCCAATCCTTGTCGTCGAGCACCGCGCGCATGAACTCGTCAGTGACGCGCACGCTGAGATTTTCATTTTGGAAGGAGACGGAACCATAGGCGTCGCCGTTGAAATCCCCCGCGTATCCCTGCTCGATGAGCGCCCACGCCTTGCGTTCTTCGTTCTGCTTGGCCTCGATGAAATCCTTGATGTCCGGGTGCCAAACCTTCAGCGTGTTCATCTTCGCGGCACGGCGCGTCTTGCCGCCCGATTTAACCACGCTGGCGATCGCGTCGTAAACCTTGAGGAACGACAGCGGGCCGCTGGGGCGGCCACCGCCAGAGAGTTTTTCGCGGGAACTGCGCAGCGACGAAAGATCCGTGCCGGTGCCGCTGCCGTACTTGAAGAGCATCGCCTCGCTGCGCGCAAGTTCCATGATATCTTCCATCGTGTCGCCGATGGATTGAATGAAGCAGGCGGAGCATTGCGGGTATTCGTACTGTGTCGAGGCGCGTTTGACGGCCTTGGTGGCCGTATCGTAATAGAAGTTCCCTGCCCCGCTGTGTTTGCCCACGCCGTATTGGGAGAAGAGGCCGCAATTGAACCAGACCGGCGAGTTGAAGGAACCGTACTGGTTGACACACAGCCAAGTCAGCTCGTCATAAAAGGTCTCGACATCCTTGTCGCTGGCAAAATAGCCATCACGTTTGCCCCAATCAGCAATCGTGCGCGTGACGCGGTGGACGAGCTGGCGGACACTGTGTTCGCGGGCGGTGGTTCCGTTCTCGCCATAGAAGTATTTCGAGACGACGACTTTCGTGGCAAGGATCGACCAAAACTTCGGAACCTCAACATTTTCCTGCTTGAAGATGACGCGTCCGGTGTCGTCCGTGATTTCCGCCGTGCGTTGCTCCCATTCGATCTCGTCGAATGGCTTCACGTCCGTACGGCTGAACACGCGCGCCACGACCGCGCCATTTTTCCTGGGTTCGTGAGATTGAGCACCGCGCTTGGCGCGTTTGATTGTGGTGTCGGTTGAACTCGGCATATCCATCTCCGAATCCTTGCGGGACAGTTTGCCCTTGCCCGCGGAAAGTTCCCCCACACTCTGCTTCAAGTTGATCACGTTACCCCTCCTTAACGACCTAACGGTTAACGACTAACAGCGGCAACACTTCCGTCGACAACCACTGCTAATAGTGAGGGTCTTACTATATGACCCCATATATAGTGTTACAAGTCAAAAGTACGCCCAAACCAATATATTTCAAATTTGCGTAAATCTCCCGCAGACCATCATCGGTTCTGAGCAATCGAAAAAAATGCCGACTGCTGCCCCGACTGGAATCCGCCTTCACCGTGGTATCACTCGCCTCAAAAACCACCCTCCAACTCGGTGAACTGAGTCGCGATTCTAGCGAGTGCTTTTCCCGGCGCAAGTTCTTTCAATTCGAAATGGAAAATATTTTACTTGAGTCGCAAGTGGGATGTGAATTCGTTTCATTTTGACGGTCATTTACCCATCTCGAACCGAGGCGATAATCGAATCACCTTGCGATGACGGAACGGCCCTTGCTAAAATAACGTGTGGCGAGCTTCGGCAGAAGAATTTGCGCACCGACGGAGAAACGGATGCGAATACCGCGAACACGTTCGATGGTGAAAGGAGGCAGGACTTCCTGCGGGTATTTGTTCTGCATTCTCGCAGGCCTGTTCGTTCTTGGACATCCGTTACATCTCAGGGCCGATACCTTGACGCTGAATTCCGGCGAGGTGCTGGAGGGGCAAATCACCTCGGAAACAGAGACCCAGGTCGCAATCGAAGTGTCCCTTTACCGCGGCACGATCTTCACCACGAGGCAGGTGGATAAGTCTGACATCCGGTCCATCACCCGCGAGAGCATGGGGCAAAAGCAGGAGAAGGCGGCGTACGAGTCCCTGGCGAAATACGCGCTCAATCCCAACCAGGAGCTGACGAAAGACCAGTACGCAACGGGAATTGCCGCTTTTGAAAAATTCCAGGCAAAGTATACGAACTCGACCTATACGGCGGAGATCAGCAAGCGAATCGAGGATTGGCAAGCGGAGGCGAGCAATGTGTCGAGTAGCAAGGTCAAGTTTGCCGGCGCGTGGATGAGTCCCGAAGAAAAGAAGGTGCGAGCGGCCCGAGAGGCGTTGCAATCCCTCAAGAGCCAGCTTGCCGACCTGGAGGCGCAGCGGGCCAAACTCGCTGCCTCTATCGCGACGACACAAAGTAAACTGGCCGCAGCACAAGCTGGGACCGCTGGAAGTTCCGGTGGACGACATGATTTGGCTGGTCGTCTGACGGCGGGCGTTACCACTCCGCGGACCGAGGAAGCAACGACCGGTCAGAGTCCGGGTCCCGATCCCGAAAAAATCCGACTGCAGCGCGATGTAACGCTCTACCAACAGCAGATTGGTCAGGAGCAGGGAACGCTGACGTCTCTCGATGCGAAGATTAAAGATATTCAAACGCAAATCCCACAACGGGAGCAGGATATTAAGGTGGCGAGCGCACAATCGTCGGAAACTCCGGGGCAAGCCAAGCCTACCGCGACTCAAAATGCGCCAGCGAAGGACACACATCCGAAGCAACAAACTCCTCCGCCCGATCCCGAGCCACCGCCTCCCTGGTACACCCGAGTATTAAATTGGTTTCACCGGTAGGAACGGGCGAGTCGACGGCGCTGGGTTCGGCAGATGAATAGCCGGTTGTTTCTTACGACGTGCCTTTGTGCCGGGTTGAATTGACGACTGCAGCTATCGCGTTTCGTTCGAATTCTCTCGACTAACACGGTGGTATTTGTTGCACTATGGTCGCTAATAGGCTTTCAGCCCGTAAAGTGTGTCTTCAACTCCCGCCGGTGTGGGCACAAAGAATGAACAGCGTCCCTGCCCGTCATGGCCCTTGGGTGCTGCCGCTGTCGGAAATACGACGACAATGATCGTGAATCTCGGCGAAATCGTTATCTTGTTGATGTTTTTGGCGGGGTTACTTCTCGTCCCCATTGTGGCTATACAATTCATCGGACGCCGCAAACCCGCTTTCAAACCGAGTCTTCAGGAATGCCCGAAGTGCGGGGCTGAGAATCACAAAGCGAAGGAACAGTGTTATTGCTGCGGTCACAGTTTTGGTTTGCCACCGACGGAAGGTCTGGACGCTGCGCTGATTCAGCGAGTGAAGCAGGCGGACGACAGGAAAATGAGACGAGGAGCCGCGGCTCAACCTCCACCGGCAGTTGCCAAGAAACCATCGCCGGCTGAGTCAGCGCTCGAAGAATAGGCCGCACCCAGGCTGGCGCATGAGGTGATCGCGGTTCCGCTACTGCCTCGCGGATGCGCCTCTCAATGCGGGCCTTTGCCAGCAATAAAGTCCAGGTAGAACGAGGCTACCAAGCATACCACAAGCGGGCCGCAGATAATCAACGTATCTAACATATTATTGATGCATACAGAACTTCTCGACGCGAGCCCCGTTTTTTTGGTTGAATCATGGGCATGGCCGATCAAAACGCCGTGTTCGCAACCAGCAATCCCATGCAAATTTCCTTCATCCTCGACGCTATCATTCAACTGCGACCCGAGAGCATCGTGGATATTGGTTGCGGGAGTGGAAAGTACGGAGTGCTGCTGAGAGAGTATCTGCCGAAAGCACGGATCGACGGTGTAGAAGGATTCTCGCCCTATGTCACCGAAGTTCACCGAACCATTTACGACAACATTTTCGAGACGAACGCGCTGGACTTCGCCGCCCAAATGACGCGTGGTTACAATCTCGCGATCATGATCGACATGTTTGAGCATCTCACTCCCGCTGATGGCGAGAGACTGCTCACGCTGTTGAGGACAAGGACAGGCAGCATCTTGATTTCGGTCCCTGTATGCCATCCAACGCAGGAAGCGATTCACGGGAATGCACTCCAAGAGCACCGCGCCCAGTATGACGCGGCAATCCTGCGGAGACTCGGATTCGGTCAGATCTTCCGAATCAGTGGGAGTTACATCGCCTTGTTGGGTCCGATGACAATTCGACTTCGCGGAAAGGCTCTCAAATGCGCTGTGACTGCGTTACTGCCCGAATGGGCCAACCGAGCACTCGCTCCGTTTTCGCGAAAGTTTCATCAGTAAGTAAGCACCGTCGTCGATAGGTCATTGGTTCTATACGCGCCGAGGACGCCGTTGGTGTCCACGCCGATGCACCAGAGGCCATTGGTCTGGTCGCGCACAACCATGAAGGTTTGATTGCTCGCGGCTGTGCTCAAGCCGCCCGCAAGAAACCCAGAGGCGTGGTTGGTCGGATACTCTTTGTCCTTTGTTCCGCTTACCGATCCCATCGCGCGGCCACAAGCCACAAGCCAGTTTTCGTTTGATCCGATAACGATCAGCGCGCCGCCATCCAGTCTTCCAGCCTGATTTGTCCAATTGCCGTAGCTGGCGTACGTCTCATGAAGATGCGGCGTGTTGGTATTGACCTGCGCTTTGCCGTCGCCAAGCAGAATGCGCGGGAACCGAGGATCATTCTCATAGAATTGGTAGCCGCTAAGACCGGTGGAATTATCATCCTGATTGACAATAATTAGACCTCCTCCGGAAGTCGCCGTCGAAATGTTAATGCACAGCTTGTCACCGTTGGCATTCCCAGAAGGTTCTAGGCCGAATGATGCGTGGCCATTGACAGCCGAGCTGTTCAAAAACGAAATAAACTGCGCCCCGGCCTTTGCCCCATCGCGCGTGAATTCCAGGAACTGCTGGTTCGAGCCATCCTGCACCACCAGCTTCGCTTGTGGAGTGACTCCATTGACAGTGGCGTCCAGCCCAAATTGCACGCCGCTGGCGTTCACAGGAAAGATGAAAGTCTGGATGCCTGAATCGCTCGAACCGAACGTGTTGGTATGCGCCGACGCAGACCCTGAAACCTTGATGAAGATTCCCGCGCTGTTGGAGATCATGTTAATCTTACCGCCGAGATCAATCTGGGCGATACCTCGGTTGGTGAGCGTTACTCCGTAGTCAGAGAGGATATTTGATATCGTCAAACTTGATCCGTGCAGGGTGAAGTTGGTTGTGCCATTGAGGACGGTGATGTTCTCAAAGGGCAGCGACGCGAAGCCGACTGTGACGGTGGTGCCGTTGATGGTAGCGATGCTGAAATTGCTGAAGCTGGCCGCGATGACGCCGTTGTTCCAGGAGCCGCCAAGTTGCACGGCGCTGATGGAATTGGTGGACGTGGCGAGGCTGTTGCCGGTGACCGTGCTCCAACCATCAGGAATGCCAGCCGAGTTCAAGTGCACAACAAGGAATTGCCCCGCGCTACCGATGGTGCCGGTGTTGCTGCCGAACGCGGCGAGAACGTTTGTCCCGATGCTCTGGTTGCCGGTGATATTCCCTCCGCCCATCGAGCCGGTGAAGCTGCCGGCGTTCACGTTTCCACTTATCGTCGCATTGCCGCCAACCGCCGCGTTACTGACAATGGTGACGTTGTCGCTGACTGTGACGCTGTTCTTGAACCAGGTTGGGGCGCTGAGTGTCAAGGTCGCGCTGGTATTCAATGTCTGCGGTGCGCTCCAGGTTTGCGATTGCCCTGTCCGCGCGATGGTGCTGTCGGGCACGAGGTAGATCGTCGGCACACCGCCGAGATTGGTGAATGCCAGGTTCACGACCGATGAGGCGTTGGAGAAACCGAACGTGTCGGACACAGTCCACGGCAGGCCGTTGGTGGTCCACGCGTTGGTCGAGCCGAAGCCGCTTTGTGTGGCGACTGAGAAACCGAGCATCGTTCCGAAATCCGTGATGGTAATCAGCGCGGGTGTCTGGTTGGTCAGCCCCTTGATCAGCAAAGTGGGCTGATTGGTGTGGCCGACAAGACCGTACGTTCCGCCGGCGGTATCGAGCACGTTGGTGATGCCGCTGCCACTACCGCCGCCGCCGATAATGCCGATGTTCGCTCGACGGCCGCCGCCCGGCAAGTTCGTGACTGTGAGCGTGATGTCGCTCGCACCAAATTGTGTCTCGTCCACCTCTGCGGTTGTACTGCCGCTGATGATGCGGAACGGAAAGACGTTGCCGGCGAAGGATGAATGCAGAATGACGAAGAATGAAAGGACGGTAAGTGCGGTAGTTAAAGTGCGTGTCGGTTGCCGCGTGAACAACATCGCGGCGTCTCGCATCATTTGAGTGGGTTGTTTGCTCGGCTTCATAGAATCCTCAATTGGCATTTCATGGTGACGGCCACATCGGCGGCCTGGTTGGCGGTGATGATCTTGACGGCAAGCGTCTGGTTGGCGGGAACTACGAGGCCGGAGCCGGGTCCGCCGTTGCCATCGCCGGTGACGGATCGAAGCACGTAGGCACTGCCGGCGTTGAGCGTGTATTGCTGCGATTGGACGTTACCGTTGACGACGAGCTGCGCGACCAGCGCGCTGCCTACAGGGGCGGCGCTTTCGGCGCGGATCTCGACAGCGGTGATCAGTCGTTCGATGGCGATCTGCGAAGTACCGCGCACCTGGTTGTCGCGCACCAGCCCGAAGAACGGCACATCTTTGTCCAACAGGTTCATCTGCGCGATCTTCTGGATCGCGGTGTTGACCAGGGCGTAGGCCGCGGCCGGCGTGAGACCCGGTGGAAGGTCCTCGGTTCCGTTTGCGAGTACGCTCATGAGTGTTCACCACCAGAAAAGAGAGAATTTGCGGTTGCAAACCGCTCCCACGGGTGCAGGAAGGATCTATTCATATTTTCACCACTGTTATTTCGGCTGGGCGTAAAGCGCGAAGCCCGTTCAAGTTTGGATACACCTTCACATCGACACTGGTGGCGAGGCTGCCGCCGTTGTCGGATTCGTTGGTGGCAGCGTCGTAGACATAGCCGACCGATTCGTAGCGGGTCACCAGCTCGTCGGTTACGGGCAGCACTGGCAGCGCTGAGAACAGCGTGATCGTGAGGCCGCTGATCGATTGGATGCGCCCGAAGACCTGTCCCGTGTTTCCGAACACGGCCACGTTGATGAGGTCACCTGGCTGTAGCCCCGCGACATTGCCGACATCGAACTGTTGTGCGCTGTACACCGTGAGCGTGGATGTTTGCACTGTGTCGTGGCGGACGCTGACCGTTGCCGTGCGTTTCAGGACGGCGCCGACCCAAATTTCCACGTCGCACGTATCGATCTCGCTGGGGACGGTCGGATCAAACTCGCTTGGGTTGGTTTCGTAACCGAAGCCGAAGCCCCGGTCGCGCAGCACCCAAGTGAGAGCGATGTCGTCAGTATAGAGCGGCGTCATGATCGCGCCGCGACCGTTGGCGACGAGATTGTCGGCGGGGAATGGCCGGGCCGCACGCGAGACGATCGTGAGTTGCGCAAGGAGCGCATCCGCCAGTGTTGGAGACAGTCGGCTGCCGAACGGAATACCTTTGAGCGACAGCAAGGTATTGATCACCCAGGCCGGCTCCGCGGGCACGCTGTAGCGCGGCTGAATGCGGAAGATCCAGATCGGGCTGTTCGCGGCTGGCGCAGGGACCGGCGTGTCCGAGAGCGGGCCGAAGATACCGCGCAGCCGCCAGGCCGTACCGCCGAGAAAGACCAGCTCGCGCCCCGCGTAAAGCCCGGCTCCAACGCCGCCGCCGACCAGCACAAGCATCTTGTACGCGAACCAATCTGAATCGGACAAAGACGAAAAGCCGCCGATGTCATCGCTGCCCTGGTTGAAATCGATGGACGCCTCTCGATCCATCGCGAACCGCGGGAAGTTCGCGTTGATGACCTTCCCGCCAGCGTGGAAGAACGCCTCGGAATCGATCACGTCGTAATCAACGGGTGGATCCTCGATGGAGGCGTACAGCGCGAGTCCCTCGACATCGGGATCCGGGCGCGCGGCGAAAAGCGTAAACTGTTTTGAACCGTCCTGAGCGAAGTCCCACGGCAACTCGACGGCGTCCTGTAACTGGATTGGGTTGATCGGTGTCGAACCGCCCCCGCCGCCACCACCGCCACCGCCGACCGATTTCACCAGCGCCGGCAAGAAACCGAAAACCTCCGGCACTACATCGATCTCGATTACTTCGTCGCCCATGCCGTGCTCGCGTATGGCCACGATGATCAGGGGTGTGGTCGAGTCGTAACCACGCGGCGGATCGTTGACGACAAATACGTCGCCGAACTGGAGTTGAAATGCGCCGCGTCCGCAGGTGATCGTGTCAGGATTTTTTGGCAGAGTTTCCAGCATCCGCAGACGGGTGCCGATCAACCGCGCGACACCGGCGTTGGTGACCATCGGCAAAGCGATCTCCGTGTTCTTTTCGTCGTTCCCGAAGTCGCCTGCCCCCGGCAGCGAGAGGACCGTGTCGTGGAACTTGCGGGTCACATCGTTGTACTTGACCGTCGTGGATTGCGGGACTTCGTACCAGGAACCTGGACGTTGTTTCAGGCCGAGGACGTCGTCGGCTTCGAGGGTGAGAACGGAAGCGCCGCCACTGAGTAGCCGTAGTCCGATCTGGCCGTTGCTAATGACCAGCGCGCCCTGGACGTTCTTTAGAACGTCCGTAATAAGCTGGCGCGCATCGCCCTTTTCCTTGACCACCCAACTCAGACCCATGTTGAGCAGGGAAAGCGCCGCGCTGCTGAAAGCGGCGGTGTTGATCACGGCAGGATCGAGCGCGATGCCGTGGACGTTGCTGGCGAGCAACTCGTAGATGATGCCCGCCACATTCGCGCCGCCGAGCGCGATCATATTGCTCGTCAGCAGGATCAGCCACTGCGCGGTATTTGGGTCGGAGATCAGCGTGCCGGTCCAGGTGAGCGTGGCCATCAAACCGAAATTGCCCACGGCAAAGGGAGTACCGCTAGCGATCGTGAACGGGCCGCTGCCGGCATCCGATCCATCAAGCACGCTGATGGTGACAGAGGCTTGCGAACTGGTACCGCCGGCCTGCACGGTAAGCTGATAGATGATGCTGGAGTCACCCGTGAATCCAGAATCGTCGGCGGTGAGCACGGGAGTCCCGGACACAACGGCGGCGTTCTGGGGATTGGCCTGCGTCTGCACATTGAAGGCCGTGCCCGGCGGCGAGGCGGGGATGCGGGTCACGCGAAGCGCAACCTGGGCGAGCGTGTCGGCGTTGCCGATGCGGAAACCGCGCGTACCGGTGCGGTCGCCGTGGAAGACTGCGTAGCACATCCCGCGATAGAACGGCGCGTCGGGAATGAATTGGGCCAGGATCGGGTCCTGCGTCTGTGTCGAGAGGCCAAAGTAGAAAGTGATGGTCCCGCGGCTGGCGCTGTCGGTCAGCACGATCCCGCCGATGCCGACAGTGGCCGTGGCGGTTGTGGCTGCCGACGCGATGCTCACGTTGCCCTGCCAGATCAGCGCGTTGTCGTACCAAATCTCCGTGATGCGGTCCACCGGGCCGATACACAGGCCGAGCGCGAAGGTCCGGTAGTCTTTCTCACCGCTGGACACCTGGCCGCCACCCTTGCCCGTCGAGCCGCTGTTGCTGAAGCGGTGATTCGTCCACGCGATCACCGTCCCGCTCAAATCGCGCGTCCCCCACAGCGTCGGCCATGGTGTGCCGAGGATATTGGAAGCGACGGGAGATTGCGCAACCGTGCGGCGATTCGCATTGGTCGGAGCCGAGCCTGCGCCGAGAAAACTCATTGTGAAACTCCTAAACTTCCAACATTCAACGCGGAACGTTCAACGCTCAACTCGGGCTCCAGCAGCCGGTAAATGTATGTCAACGACTGTAGATAGTGCTTCTGGTGCAGTGGCTCCTCGAGGAGGCCATTGCCAGTCAAGTGCACGAACTGGATCGGCGCAACGTTCGCCACCAGGCCGCAATGCGCACCGCTGGTCCCATTCTTGTAAATCAGTACATCGCCGACAATCAGCCACGGCAAGCCGAGCCGGTGGAGTTCATCGTCGGCCTTTCCTCGATAGTTCGCGATACTGTCGCGCTCCCAGACAAGCTGTGCGCGGCCGGTGGCCATGATGCACTGACGTAGCGTTTTCATTTCATCGGCGCGCGCTTCCTGCAGGCGATAGTCGGGGATCGTTAGCTTTGCCGGTAAAGCATCGATGGCCTTGAAGACGTGGACCCAGAACAGGCAATCGCCGCTGACGCCACACCGCATCTCATTTGGCTTCGCACCCGCGTGCCGCCAGCGCGTCCCCTGCCATTTTGCCAACTGTGCAAGCAGTGAGCGCGCGCGATTCGAGCCATAGAAGTATGGTCGGCGCGGTGGCATTATTGCGTCGTCTCCAATGTCGGGTGCTCGATGGGGATGTCCGTGCCGCCGAAGTTTTCGAGGTTGCCGAAGTTGACGGGCTGGCCATCGCCGGCGGTCCAGCTCACGCGGAAATCGTAGGCTGCCTGGCCACTTATTTTGACGATCAACGTGAAACCATTCGCGGCGGTGGGTTGCTGCGCGATCGAAGGTGCGCCCGCGCCATTGTTTGCAAGCGAGAATATGTAGCCCGCGGCGTCCGGGATGCCGGCGCCGCCGACCAGGTCGAATGGCGGATCGGTGATGATCGAGCCGGAGCCTTTTGCGATCCAGGAATAGGTGGTCCAGTCCGCGCCGTTGACGGCGAAGTTGCCGATCTGGGCGGAATTCGTGTGCCCGTAGAGAACGGTCAACTGCGTTGGTGTGATGATCACGCGCGCGGTGCCGGCATTGGTTGGCGGTGTATTGAACAACTGCAGCGCCACGTCGATGTGGCCGGGTGTCGGCGTGCCGGGCGCCGGCGGAACGGTACCGGCGGGAATGTGCTTGGTAACGCAAGTTGAACGGGCGCGGTCGCAACCACCATACGCCGTGACGATGAGCCCCGTCACCGGCAACGGCGGGAACATCTCCAACGTCAGGTCGCCGTAATCCACGCCGAGGGAGGTGCGCCTGGCGCTGGCGATGACGCCGAGCGAGAAACTGAAGTCCAGTCCGCTGACCGGATCTGTCCCGGTAAATTCGACGAGCCCCTGGGCAAACCAGCCATCGGGTTGTACGGCCCATTCGGTAGCGCTGATGACCACGCCGTTGTTCTGCAACACGAAACCGTCGATGCGGACGTTCGGCTTGTCGGCATTGCAGGCAACGGCGGCGGTGTCGGTCGAGAAGAGCGCCTTGGGACAATCGATGCTGAAAACGGGACGCGGCACCGGGCGGATGAACTTCTTCGTGATGTGGTCCCACTTTGTTTCGAGCTTGAGCTTGCCGCCGTCGATCGTCTGCTCCAGGCCCGCGCTGTTGGCGTCGAAGGTGTCATCGCTGTCGAGATAGCCGATGAACGCCACGTCCACGACCGGCACCTGGTTGCCGTGGCCATCGTCCACTGCGACGACGGCGTTGCCGTTGCGATGGACCTTGTAGATCACGATGCCGAAGGTGAGTGGCCACCGGCGACCAACGTAATTGGCAAACGGATCCAACTGCGGATCGACCGTGAGCGTGAGATTGTGCGGATCAAGGTCGGTGCTTTCCTTGCGGAAGACCTGGCTCGCGTCGAATTCAATCGCCGCGGGAATGTAGGTGCGCGACTGGATGCCATCACTCGCGTAGTTCGCGAGGTCGGTGAAGTTGACGCTGCTTTGAAATCCGACCGAGTAGGTCCACGATCCCCAGCCATTCGGCAGGGAGACGCGGCCATCGCGCCGCGCGAAGATGTGGAACAGCAACGCGACCCGTCGCTCGCGCGCGGTCTCCAGGGCGCTCCAAGCTGAGGGGACGGCCCTCATGACGTCAACTCCATCCCCTCGACTGTGCCGCTTGCGATGCCGGCCGTGATGACATCCGTGTATTCACGCTCGAGCTCGGTGAATGTGAGGGTTGCGGTGGACACCAGCGGAGACTGGCATTCGATCTCGATGTCATCGGTTGCGAATTGCACAAGGGGGAGCAGACCAACGAGGGTGGAAGAAGCGGAGAGCGAAGAGCCCACGGCCGAATCAATGCTGACGCGGTTGGCGCCTCCGGAAAGATTGATCACCTGTCGGATCCACCATCGATCCCCGTTGGTAATAAAGATCGCGCGTCGTAGCTGGCCGCCATAATTGAAACGAGAAGTGAAGGAGGAGAAGTTTTTGAGTTGCAACGTGGTATCGCTCGCTCCCACGTCCGCGGAAAGCAGCAGTTCGTTCTTGAAACCCGGCAGCCAGAATCGTTGCCAGCGACCACAACGGTCGTGGAAGAACTGCCAGAGGGTTGCGCGATCCTGGCGTCCGTTACAACCGATGCGATGCGAGATGCGCTGGCGAATGAACTGCCGCAAGGTGGCGAGCGCCTGCCGATTGAACCCTGACGAGACGATGTGTGTGCCCTGACCAATATTCACCTTGGGAGCTTCGCCCCATTCGGCGATGAGCGGCAGCACGGGCAGGCCGAGGTAGGTCGCGGCATTGAGAGTGCCCGGCATCGATGGGGCAGCCGCGTGCGCGAGATCTTCCTCGAAAGTAAGTTCGATTACCGAAGTCTCGCAGGATTGAAGCTCCTCGGCGTACTCATCGATCTGGTATCCGCGCATCATGGGCAAAACCTGGTCGCCGGCTTTGAAAGCGGATTGAAGGGCGGATGAAAGCGTGATTGTGGTAGCGCTAATACTCGCGATTTGGATGCCTTCGCAAGCCGAGTCGTCGAACTTCCACAACACGGCTTCGTTCCGCCAGTCGATGAAGTTCACTGCGGAGACCGATAGAGTCGTTGCGCCGATGGGGGAGTCGGCGGTCAGGTAGATACCTTCCTCACACCAGAGCGGGATGCCGAGGATTGTGCCCGGCGGATTTACTTCGCGGAATGCGTCCCAATTCCGACGCTGATCCTCGTACGGAAGGATGCTGAACTTGATGGAGCGCTGACCGTAGTCGCGCGCGCTGTCGCGCGTAATGCTGCCGGGAATGGATTCACGTTTGATATTTGTGGCGAAAGTGGACTTCAACGTGATTCGTGAATACCAGTTCGCCCTAAATGGCAATATGGTGAGGTTCGGGATCATTCCTGCCGATGGCCTCCCGTGCGTTTGATGTTGCGGGCGACGCGGTGGGCGTTGCGGTCGAGATGATCGGTCAGGTGCTTTTGCATTTCGGTGGTGGCCATGAGGCGGTCGATCTCGGCCGGGCCGAAGGCGAGCAATACGGTTGCGCCGCCGACGCTGACATTCGGAACGATGCCGCCGCCGGCCATGCGCACGGCGATACCACCCTCGGCAAAACCGCGGGTGGGGAGGACGGGGCCGCCACAGGCAAACGTGCGGTGTTCCATTGAAGAGCGGATCGCTTCGCGCGGGATGGAACGTGTGCGCATGGCTTCCATGACGTCGGTGCCGTAGTAGTTGTGCGCGGAAGCGGGTTGCACGTATTCGTTGTGTGACAACCACGCCGGAATTGAATCGCTCGTCTCGCTGCCCGCACCAAACACAGGACCGCCCTCAGCCTTGCGCGTCAGGGCCAGCAATGCACCGACACCGCCCAGCACGGCGGCAATGACGAGCGCCACGCCAACGGAGTTCGCCCCGAACGTGGCGGCGCCCGTGAGCGCAGCAGCGGGGGCGGCGCTGGCGGCGATTTCCGTATTCGCGACGGTCTGCGTTTGGGCGGAGACCTGTGCCTGCGTCAGACCGAGTGCGTGGGCAATCGTCTGCTGGAGCATTATCTGAATGATGCCTTCGAGGACGGACGTGACGAAGCCGGCGAAGGCCTGCTTGGCGTTTGCTGAGCCCTCGATCCACTCAGTCAATGCATGGGCGGACGTGGCGGTGAAATCGCGGAGCGTGTGCGTGGTGAAACCATCCACCTGTTTTTGCAGGTTGCCCCAGTTTTGCAGCATTCTTTCCAATTGCGAGTTGGGCTGTTGCAATTGCGCGACGGCCAGGCCTGGCGCGGGCGGCGGCTTGCCGATTTCTGCGTTGAACGATTTCTGCGCGGTGGTGGCGGCCAGCGTGGTGGTCATCACCTTGTTGGTCGCCTGATCGAGTTGCGTCAATTGGGCCGCCAAAAGCTGGGCATTGCCCTGACCTTCGGTCGTCACTTTCAGGATGATTTCAGCGATGTTGTTGGCAGCCATATTAATTATCCTTTGCCGTCAATTCGCGATGGGAACGCCCTGCGAGAGAAAGGTGGCGAGCAGATTCTCGGCGACAGCGCGTTGTGAATTTCCTTCGATTGCCCGGTGGAGGTCGTCGCAGTATTTTTTCCAGTCACGCGGTTTGGTTATCCATGGCAGGCCCGTGTAAAAGGCGGCTTCGACCAGACCGTGCTGCCAGTTTTTGAAAGCGGCTGTGAAAGTTTCTTCGATTTCATAGTCGGTCAGTTTGTCGGTGTCGTGACCGCGGGCGCGGAGGAAGTCGAGGGCATCGCTGACAACCACGACCGCAGGTTTGCCAGGACGGCCTCCATTATTTTTTTTTGAATTGGGGAATGGTTCAGCGTGAGCGCCTTCTCGACAACGGCGAAGGCGCTGTCTTGAGAGAGGGTGTCGAACCACAATTGATTCGCGGGCGAAACGCCCGCGCTACTGAATTCCACGGAGCGGAAAACAAGAAAGGCCTTGTCGAGGCCGGTGTCGGCCCACTTGATCATGTCGGTGTTGGAGAGGCGCTTGATGATGATGGTCTCGCGGCGTTCGTCGTCATAAATGACTTCGAGCGGCTCGCGGATTGTCGGTTTGATGGTGTCGGTCATATATATGGATTGGCTTTGTTCCCCTCACCCTAACCCTCTCCCCCGCAGGGGAGAGGGACAGGATGCGTTATTTGATTTGGCGCAGGTAACCGAAGGGGTACGTGGCGTCGCCGCTCGGTATGGGCGTGATTTTGAATGATTGTTCGGCCGGTTTGTCGGGACTGAAGTCGAAGTTGCCAGTCGGTTCCAGACGGGATTTGGCCATGTGGCGGAGCCAGACTTGCTCGGCGGCGCGGCCTTCGTTCGGCGGGAGGACCATGTAGAGGTAGAATTCGCCGTAAACGAAGCCGATGTGGGTCTGCGGCCGGTTCTCGACCTTCGTGATCGCGGTCAGGTCGAAAGTCAGGGCCATGGTGTCGGTGACGGAAAACATGCCGCCAGTGAGCGGCTTGACAGCACCGAGTTCGGTGTCGAGATCGTAATCGGTACCGAGCACAGCGGTGGTGCTGGCTTTCTTTACAACGACGTTGGCGATTTCGAAGCCGGCGATCTTGTGCCACATGTCGAGCGCGGCGACGGTGATGTTTTGGGTGGAGGCGGTCGCCGAGGACTGACTGAAAGCGGCCTGGCCGTTGCCGAAGAGCACGAGGTCGAGTGCTTTCGGGTCGGGCGCGTTGCATTTGATGGTGATGGGCAGTTCGAGGCGTTTGATGGGACGGGCTTCGGTGACGAGCGTGCCCGTGGCGCGCGCGGTGCGGAAGTCGGTCGCCTCCAATTCCTGGTTAAAGCTCGAATCGGTGACGTTGCCGAGGTCCAGCAGGACGCCGGCATAATCGCGGTCGAAAAGCGCGACCGCGCCGCCCTGCCAGACATTGCCGACGGTCAGCCGATTGCGGATGGCCAAGTTACTCATTTCTCATTCCTCCGTTTTGGTTTTTGATAATGGTTTCGTTCACAGTTGCACTCGGGTTCGGAACTGAGCTTCGTAGACGGTCTCAGTTGTCGTCTGGCCGAGCAGTTCCAGGCCGACAAAGATGAAAGGTTCGGCGGTCGCGATGGGCGGCCAGCCGCGCAGTTGGCCGGCGGTTGACGGCGGCGAACCGGACGGGCCGACAACGAGGTTGATCATGTCGTACGCGCCGATGATGCCGGGACCGCCGTGGGAAAGTTCCTTGGTGGCGCGCAGCGAGCGGGCGCAGAGGAACAGTGACCAGACGCAGGCGATTTCGTTGCGCGATGTGCCTTGCAGGACGGGTTGGCCGAGGCCGCGCGCACTCTTGAATTCTTCGGATTTGTTAAGAATGCGGTCGAGACGCAGCCAAGCCGACGGCGCGGTCTCGCGGGCAACTGCGAGAAAGACTTCGGATTTTTCGCCGCGGAAGATGTCCACGCGATTGAAGAAACTGCGTGTGTTGTCGTCAGGTCGCCTGGCGGAATTGACTTTCGTGATGACGGCATCTTCGATGTCGATGAGATAATTGCTCATTGGCATAACTCCGCAAGATGGTCATTGATGCATGAGTGAACGAGTTGGTCGGCTTCTGGAGTTAGTTCGTTGCGGTCCCAATCGAATGGGGCGGTGGGCCGGCTTGGGATGCGGATTTCTTTTTTGCGCGCCCAGCCGGGTTCGGAGGCGGAAGCGATCGGGTAACGGAACGTGAGCCATTCCTTGTTTTTTGCCACCACGTCCGCGCCGAATTCGTGGATGGCAAGGAGGTTCCACCCGTTACCGACCGTGAGCGGGCTGCCGACACTGATTTCAGACGGGCCGGTCTGCTGGCCAACGATGGAAGATTGCATCAAGCCGCGGTCGCGTAAGGTGGTGCCGCCGAATGTCTTCGCTCGATACGAGGGGCCGCCTTGCCAGCGATCGTTGGGACCGGCGTCGATGTTGTCGCGCCACATTTGCGCGAGGTCGGAGGCAATTACGGTCAAGAGCGGGTCGAGGTTGTCGAGACCGTTGGTGATGAGATGAAGGCGCTGGCCTTGTTCGTCGAAACCACGTTGTTCGATGGTGAAGGGCATTTGAGGGCTACTTCCTAACTCCGCAGTGATTGCGAAAGTGCAGGCTTGTTTTGCGAGACCCTTCGCTTTCGCTCAGGGTGACAGAAAAGACGAACGGTGTTTTTGTATTTTGCCTCATGCGCTACCAACCTCTCATTCGTCTGCGTTCGAACGTGCCCTTGTGGGGGCTGGTCTCGACGGCGGCGTTGCGGGCTTCGGCGCCGGGGATGGTTTTGCTGGTGCCGATGGTGGCTTTGCCATCGCGGACAGCTTCGAGCCACCGGATGGCGCGGTTGTAGCCATCTTGCACACCGGTGAAGGCTTGCAGGATGTGCGGTTTGTCCTTCATCGCGTAGTACTCGAACATGTCCAGCGCGAAGCCGGCGAGGGTGGCCTTGATGTTGTCGGCGTCGGTGTCGTCGACTTGCAGTGGAAAGATGAGTTTGCCCGAGGTGAGGCTGCTGGCTTCGCCATTGACGCGGGCGATGATTTTGTCGCGGAGGGTGGTGTTCAACGCGCCGGTGGGATTCACGGGGTCGTCGAGCAATTCGATGAGTTGCGCGGGACTGAAATTGTCCGTCACGTCGGCGGCGATCAAGAAGGCGCTGATGGTGGTCATGTTTTATTCCCTCTCACCCTGACCCTCTCCCCCGAAGGGGAGAGGGAATCGGGTTTGGTGGTTTACACGTCGTTGGTCACGCAGTTCTGCAACAGGTAACAAGAATCCTGATTGACCATGAGGACCTTGCGCGTGTGGCCGATGATGTCGGCGACGGCGCCGTAGAGGCCGCCGTTTTCCTCGCCGGGCTGGATCGTGCGGGAGGCGACGAAGACCGGGCCGGCGTTCATGATGTTTCCGTACGCCGTGAGCGCGGTGCCGGGGTACGGCGAGACGGTGGACTGCGGCGCGTCCTCGATGCGGATCGCGGCGAGGTGCTTGCCCCAGATGCGGCTGTAGCTGGCCGTCTGGCCGGGGTTCGCGTTATTCGTGCGCTGCTTGCCCACGAGCACCTGTTTCAACCCAAAGAACGCCGCGACTTCATCCTGGTTGACCTGGCCGCTGACGGCGGCGCGGCTGCCGAGGACGGCCTTGATCGCGCTGACCATTTGTGGATGACGTTGCAGCGGACGCCAAACGGCAAGGCCCATGACGAGGGCGTTCGGCGGGATCAATGGCGTGTCGATCAGGGTCTGAATAATTTTGATCGGCTCGTTGTCCGCATTGTCGAGCATGTCAGTGGTGGCGGCGACGCGCGTGTTGGCCGCTGCGTAATTGGCGGCGGTGAAGACGAGATCACGCGCCTCGAACTCATGCGAGAACCAAAACGTCTCGGTCAACGCCTTGAGTTTTGCCATGCGGACATTCACCGGCGCTTGCAGGATTTGCGGCGGCTGGCCCTCGCTAAGCAGGCTGATGTCATTCGGGTTGACGATCTGCTGGCCATGATCGGCGAGGACATCGCTGTCGGTGGTGAAACTGAAATCCGTCACGGGAATCGTGCCGCGGCGGTTGACCTTCGTGTCCTGCTTGCGCAGATACTCGGCGGGGTCAAATTTCCACCAGTTGAATTTCACATCGGAGATCAACTGCGCCGGGGACGTCGGCGCGATGATGCGCCCGAGCAAATCGGGTGGTTGCACGCCCGCGACGAACGTCGTGAGCTGCGCATTGAGTGTCAGGAGTTGCGGTTCGGATGCCATATGCGTTTTCCTTTGGGTTGCGTTACGGGAGTTTGAATTGCGCGGCGCGGGCCTTCACGACGTCGCCGGCGACGCCGCTTTGGAGGAATTGCACGCCGGTGTAATTGCCAGTCGTCGCGGGGATCCATGCGCCATTCGAATCGGACATGCCGAATTGGAATTCGGTGACCGTGTTGCCCAGGATGACGTAGATTTCGCGATCGCCGTCATCGGTGACAATGGCGACCGTACTGCCCGCGGCGATGATCGTGCCCACGTCGGGGCGTTCACTGAAAACAGGGAACGTCGGCTTCGTGCCATCGGCGGCGGGAACGACCTTGCCGTCCGCGCTGCCTCGGTTAACCGCAAAGCCAAGCTTTACGGCGGTCTCAACGGTTCTGCTCCACATTTGTGTGTCTCCTCTTTTTTGGTTTTTGGTTTTGCCTACTTGAGGAGCGCGGGCTCCTCCCTGGCGATTCGTTCGAGCGCAATCGATTTGGCGCGCACAGGATCTTTGGCGGCGATCGGGGCGATGAGTGGGTCCTTCGCGCACAGCTCCTCAACGCGCTGTTCCCACTTCGCTTTCGGTTTCGTCCCGCCGGCAGCCTCACCGGCGGATTGATCCTGAATGACCCGGCCGAGCAACACGCTCGGCGCTTTCGCTAACAATTCTTTCGTCCAACCCGCGCGATCTTTGGCGAGGCGGCGTTCCCATTCGGCACTCTCGGCTGGCGCGAGAATCCCGCAGCCAACCGCAAAGCCGACAAGCTCCATTCCGATTTCTTCGTCGGACGGTTTGTGAAGCGCGGCCTTTGCGGTTAGCTCAGCGGGTTGGGACGAAACAGATTCCTCGAAGGCAGCAATCAACTCGGGCTCGGTGACGGTGGACGCGTCGAGTTGAAAGTGCGCGCAGAGTTTGGCAATGAGTTCGTAGAACGGGCGTCCCGCCCGTTCCCCGGTTGCGGGAGTGGAAGCGTCCGGGACGGACGCTGCTACAACGTCGGTGCTAATGAGTTCGACTTCGTTCGGGTCAGCGGCGACCAATTCCTGCGGAAGATGCGCGGCGGCGGAAAGCGAAGTCGCATCGCCGAAGAGCGGGCGGTTCACGAAACCGCCGCAGTTCATATAGATACCGACAGCCTCGCCCGTTTCGGGGTCGAGAGGCACGTGCGGCGAAAAGGCCTGGAACTCCGGCGGATCGCCCGTGGTGCGTTCGATGGCCTGGAGCGTGCGCCGCGTGAGACCGATCACGCCGAGGTCGTCATGCCACGCGAACTTCAACGGCCGACCGCTGGCTTCCTTGTCGTCATGGTTATAATCGGTATAGGGCTGGTTCGCGTTTGGCTTCGCGGCGGCAAGCCGACGCGCGGCTTCCATGCGCTTCGCCGAAAGCGCAGACGGATTGACGCGCAATTTCGTCGGCGTACCATCCTCGGCGCTCTGGTCAACCGCGCGGTCGCCTTTCGGCAGGTAAACGATCCAAAGGTCGGCTTGCGCCTCTGGTTTGATGGCTGAGGAAAGGCCGGTCAGGGCGATAACGTTGGGGATTAGTTGCGTTGTCGATTCAGACATGTTGGTCTCCTAAGAACATGGTTGGGACGGCTGTAGTGGCCAGGCTGGTTTGGACTTGAGGGACGCGGAATTCAGAGCGATAATCAGGCGTCATGACGCGGGAGCTGTCTGCGACCATTAGCACGCTCGTCGCAATTGCGACTGTGCTCTTATCGATGTGGCTCAATAAGGTATATGCCCATAGGTACTGGGGTGTCCTCAATGCCAGACAACGCGCAATCAATTCGGGTTCGTGGACCACTACGGATGCGACGCAATACAATGCGAAAATCGCCAGCTGGCGGACGATTGTTCGCCGTGCGAGCGGCGTTGGGTTAATGGTCGTCCTCGGTACGATGCTGTTCAATGGCGCAATGCAATGGCGTCTATTTGTCCACCACAGGCATGATCCTTCCATGACTTGGACCGGACTTTGGGCCCTCGTTCTCATCTCCATTACCCCGTTGCTTCTCATCGTTCAGACCATCCTGTTGACGTGGATGGTGGTGCTGTGGTTGTGGCTTGGGCATTACCTGCGAACCCCACTTTCGCTCGTAGACCCGAGTGTTTGACGTCGAGGCTGGTGTGCGCAGAACCATTGAACGGATTTTCCGGCGCGTCCGGACCGTTATTTTGACTCGGGGTCAGCAGGCGCTCGGTGGTTTCGCCGGGCTGTGGAATGTCGAACTGGGCGTGGGCCCAGGATTCGGGGACGCGCAGGCCGAGGTTGACCAGGGTGTTGACGACATTGGCGAGGGCGGCGATGTCGCGGCGGCTCGCACCGGGTAATTCCATCACGGGATTGTCGGTGGGGTCGGCGAAGTTGAAGTCCATCAACCAACGCAACGCGGTGGCGGTCATCGTTCCCGCGAAGAGGAGAGACGTCCAATCCACCAACTCTTCTGTTTCATCTTGTTGGACTAATCCCAACGAACGCGCGCCGTGGGTGCCGGCTTGCGTGCCGAGTGTCGCGCCGAGAAGGCATTCAAGCGCTTTCTCAGAGCAGTATTTCACGAGCGCTTCCTGCGGGAACGAACTACTGCTGGCGGCGCGCTGGAGATTGACGACCGTCCCCTCATCGAACACGCCGGCGCGGGCGGCGAGGCGGGAGAGATGCAGGAGGATCGCATTACGCTGTTCCTGCGTGGCGTCCTTGTTGCAAAACGCGTGGGCGATATCGACGCCGAAGGTCTCCGCGAGCGTGCTCCAGTCCTTCATCGTGTAGAGGTAGATGAGGAAATACCAGGCGAGCGGACGCAACATCGCGGCGCGCGCAGGATGGCCGCTTTTCGAGAGATGGTGGAAGATGACGAATTTGCGGTCGGGCACGTCGATGTGCAGGGCACGGTTGCGCAGATCGGGGAACAACTGCAACTCGGGCTTGTCCCACCACCAACTCCAGTGGCGATAATTCACCCATGGCATTTCGGCGATGACGACGGCGGCGCGGCGACCCGCTATCTCCCCCATTTGCCAATCGATCTCCGCGCCGCTGACGCCTTTGCCGACCGCGTCGAGGAGATTGAAGGCCGTGCGATGCCAGTTGCGCATCGCGGCGAAGACGTAGTTCGCGAAATCGGCTTTCTCTTTTGCCAGCGCGGGATTCTGCGGATGGTCGGGCGGGACGATGCGCGGATTGCGGCGGGCGGCCTTGAGCTTGTGTTTGTAGAGCGCTAGACGCAGCTCGGGCCATTTCTCTTCCATCTCCTCGAAGAGCGCGAACTGATTGAGCGTGTCGCCGCTGATCGCCGTGGTGAGATAGTCGTCCACCGCTTCGGGCGTGAGGCCGCGGGTGACCTGATTCATCCAGCGCTCTGCCACCTGCGCTTTGACGATGGTGCCGGGCGCCGGAGGAACGGGCGTACTATCTCCGGTGGTGGACTTGCCCGCCGAAGCCAAAGGCGAAGGCGGGTCGACGAGATTGCTCTCGCCGAATTGGAACATTTCCGCACCCGCGCCCTTCAGCGCCTGCCATGTTTTTGTGAGGCGATTGGCCATTTGGTTTCTCGTAAGCGCTCCAACCAGTTAGAAACTTTGGCGCGTGCCTTCGATGACGGTGACGGCGGAGGTGAGGGTCGCCGTCGAGCTATCGAGAATCGCGGAGATGGCTCCCTTGTAGAGCGCGGGGCGTTTCGTGTCCCACGTGCTGCCGACCGTGCCGACGAGGTAATCCTGCTGGCCATTGGTCACGGTGAGGCTGTAACCGACGTCGATGGCGTTGGTGCCGCGCTGGACGATCTTGCAAAACACACGGTCGGCGTTGTCGGTCGCCACCAGCGTCGAACTGGCGCCGACGATATTCAATTTATTCGTGGTGATCGTTGATGCGACGTCCGAGCCGAGCGGGTAGCCGCCTTGCGCGTAGACGTACGTCGCCAGGACGGTTGCAGTGAGCAGGATCGCGCATAGGTGTTTCTTCATTTTATTTCTCCGTTTTTTGTAGCGGCGGTCTATGACCGTCGCGCTGTTGGTTTTTTCGCGATTCGTTGAAAGTTGAGCGTTCAGTGTTGAACGTTGAGCGTTGTCTTTGTTCAAAAGGTCCTCCTGGCCAAAGTGGTGGCGCCCCAGCGGCCGCGGTTTCCGTGTGTGAGGGAGGTGGTGGGATTCATCGCGCCGAAAGGAGGGAGCGCGATGGGGTGAGCACACACGGATTCCGCGAGCGCGCTGTAGGCGTCGCTGAGTAGCAAATGGTTTTCGCAACCGTCGACGAAGTGCTCGGCGTGGCCGCGTTCGTCGCGTTCGCGGCGGCTGCCGGAAATGATATGCGCGTCGAACGCGTCGATGATCTTCGGCGTCGCGACGCCGCGTTGCGGGAGGCGGATCGACGGCGCGGTGCGCAGTTTGCCGTCGATGACCTCGATGACGTTTTCGGCGGCGGTAAGCAGTTCGTTGACAACGCGCTCGATGGTCTCGTCGCGGTTGCAGGCGATGACGGGATAAAAGAGGCCGTCCTGCGTGATGCCGAGTTTGTGGACGACCCCCTTCCCTTCCTTGAGCGTGAACTCGACGGCGGCGCAACGCAGGCCGCGCCAGCGCTGGTTCGCGCCGTCCCACGTGAGGCCACCGGGAAAATGGATGACGGCACGTTCGGGATCGGGAAGCGGCGACGGACGGAAACTCGTGAGACCGTTCAACAAGAAACAGAGATCGCGGGCCAGATCGCGCAGCGGGCCGGCGTCGACAAAGAGTGCGCTGACTCCCAGCAGCTCGAAAACCTGCGGCACACGGGCGCGAACGCGTTCGGCGCTGAGTTGTTCCAGCCAGGTGATGCGTTTGATGGTTGGGGACTCGACCTCGCGGACAGTGAGCCAGCAGCGGTCGCCGGTGTCTAAACCTGCGAAACGCGTGGTGTTGGGGCGTGGGGACAGTGACAGGTCGAAGTGCTCCAGCGAGCGGGCGCGGTCGAGGATTTTCTGGTCGAGTTGCTGGCTGCTGGAACGCGGCAGGCCGAGGCGGTCGACATAAAACGTCTTCATCGCGTCGGGGTCTTGCACGGCGTTCTGGCACCAATCAGAGACGATTTGTTTCAAGGCGATGGCAGCAACGAGCAATTGCGAGATGCGCACGGACCAGTGCTGCAACTTCTCCCGTTCGGGATGCTGCGCGACAAACTCCGGCTTATGCCGATCCAGTTCGTGCCCGCACTGCACGCACGCGAGATAAAAATTCCCGTCCGGCTCGAACTCAAACACGCCTTCCGCTGTAGCCGCGCTCGGTGAGCGCGGGCCGTTCCGCTTGAAATTCCCCTCCAACTGCAATTGCGGATCATCGCACCTCGGCTCGCGATCAATCGCCAACCGGCAAATTTGCGGCCAGTTTTCTTCGGGGTTTTGTTTGTGACCACACACGGCGCAGGTGAAATGGCCGAGGTGCATCGTGCCGTCTTCGAATTCCTTGTTCTGTCCCGCGCCGGCGTAGCGTTGGGTGCCGATGCTCAAACGGAAGCGCAGATCGCTGGCGGTCATGCGGGCGGTGAGGTAGCGCGACATGGTCGGCGGGATGTCGTCCTTCTCGTCCTCGATGACGATGTCGAAGCTGAAGGTCGTGGGGATCTTCTGCATGCCGTGGATCATCCCGTGCGACTTTTTCCGGCTACCGGTGCAGGTGAACAAGCCCTTGCGATTGACCGTTTTGCCCGACGCGTTTTCGGCTTTGCCGAGCGTGATCAGGGAATTGAGCCACGGCTGCTGGTCGAGGACATCGGGACGGAATTTGCTATCGACGATGCCCTCAACGAGATCTTCATCGGGCAGGAAGAGGCCGACGGAGCGGAACTGGATACCGGCGGCGTAGGCGAGCAGGTTGAGTTCGAGAATGGTTTTCCCCCACTGCGCTGAACCGGTGGCAGTAAGCCGGGCGTCGCTCATGGGTTGGCCATCGTTTGAACCGAGAACGCGATCAATAACCCCCACCACAAACTCCAACGCCTCGCGGCCCTCGAATGTGTAACACTGGTAGCTGCCGTCAGGAGTTTTGACGCGACCGTGTTTCTCGAGGAACTCGCGGAAGGAACTCACCATGGGCGTCATAACTTTCGGTGCCAGGTCGAGGTCGATGGAGCGTCCGAGTATGTTGAAGCCCGTATTCATGCGTCGGAGTTCGCGGACCGTTTCACGATGTCGTGAAGTTTCTTGAAAAGTTCGATCGCCTCGGGGTCTTTCGTTATCTCGGACTTGAGCGCCTTGAGACCGGCGTCCACAGCCTCTTGCGTGCGCAGCCGGAGCTTTTCCAGTTCAATCGCCGTCTGTTTCAAGCGCGCCCACGCAGTCGCCAGTTGCGAGAGCTCCGTCGGATCTTTGCTGTCCTTGTGGACCAGGTTGATGGCCTCTAGAAGCATCGAGCGGATAATCAGGTTGCCGCCCACGTCAGCATCGGGTTGGCTCTTTTCCGCCGCCGCTCTGTTGGTCTGTTCCGAGTCTTCGACCCGTTGAACCGTCTCCTCGCGCGCCTGTTCACGGCGTAGCCATTCCTGGTACGAAGTGTAGAACCAGCGGGCCAGGCCGGCTTCGACAGTCCGGCGCGCGTTCTTTTCCTTCGGACTGGTGCGCAGCCAGCTCAACGAATAAGCATCGCCCGCCTTCAAATGTAGGTGGGGTAGGTCGCGATCCGCCCGCTGCTCGAACAACCATTCACCAATCATCTTGATTTGCTGGCCATCGCGCATCTTGCGGTTGATCTCGAGGCGCATTTCTTCGGGCAACATCGCAATCCGGCTGAATCTTTTCCGGAGCGGCCAACGACTGACTCTCTGATTGCGGCGCTTTTTCATACCAGTCGCTTCGCCTCGCAGTGAACCATGCCTTCGGTGGTGATGAACCAGAATGGGTCGAGGCCGGGGGAGATGTCGTCGGCTTTGACCTCGCAGAGGAAATGTTTGCCGCGGAGGAACGCGAGTTGCGCGGTGACCTCGGCGACGGTGCACTCGACTTCTGGTTGGACCAGCATGTGGAGCACGACGGCGCGGCGGCCGAGCGGGTTCAGACGGTAGAGTTCACGGAGCAGCGCGACGCGGAGGTCGCGGAGTTGTTCAGCTTTCATCGGCTAGTTCCCTTTCATCTTCAGGTTCACGGAGGTGTGCGGTGCGTTGCAAAAGGATGTCGAGTTTCTTGTTCATCAGGCGGCGGTCGCGCTCGGCGACGTCGGTGTAGCGCTGGAAATCGTCAATGGGCATCGCGTCGCTTTCGAGTGCGCGCATCCGTTTCTCGTGGTCCTCGACGCCCTTTTGCAGATTGGTGAAATTGAGGCCGTTGAGCTGGTCCTCCAGGTGGTCGATTTTCTTGCCCGCGCCACGGAGCGGGCTGATGAACATGTAGATGACGACGCTCCGCATAAATTCGAGGATCGCGATGAAGGCCAGGACCGCGCCCCAATTGATTTCGTGTATTTCGTTCATTCCTGGTGGGCTCCCGGCTCAGAACTTGCGCGTGACGGAGAGGCCGAGGCGGTTTTCCTTCCAGTCGGCGTGACGGAAGAGTTGGTAGTAGTCCTCGACGGGCAGACCCCAGTTGACGGTCCAGTCGATGTCGCTGGCGTTGAAGAGCGCGAGGCGCAAGAGTCGCGGCGGTGACTGCCAACTGCCGCTCAGTGACCAGCCCAGTTCCTCCTGGTTTTGGGTTGGAAGGAAGAACGTGGCGTGCGACGGTCCCGTGGACCAGGAGGAGTTGGTGCCCGAGTGGCCGAAGAGAGGGAGTTCCTGCGAGAGTAGCGGCGCGAATTTCCCGTGGAGATTGATGCCGATGCCGCTGCTGAATTTCGTGGACCTGCCGATATCGGTGACGAGCTGGGTGAAGGCATTGTCGGCGGGGGCGTTGGTTTGGGCGGAGGCAGCCGGGGATTTCACCACGAAGAACACGAAGGGTGCGAAGATCAGCACGAGTGTTTTGACGGCGATCCCGGAGAGATCGCGGGCTTTCTGGAGGACGGCGTTGACACGGACGTCGTGTTTGCTGATGGCGTGGCGGACCCAGATGATGCAGAGGCCCGCGAGAATCAGCAGGACATGCGTCGCGGCGGCGTTGACCGTCTCGGTGCCGCGCAGCAGGTTGTCGAGCGCGTGGGCGAGCGAGCCGGCGACGAGCGCGACCGCGCCGCGGACGGGATAGGTATCGAGCGTATTGGCGACGGCGAGGGCGTCGTCCGGGAGCGTGGGGTTGGCCTGGGCAAATTCCTCGAACTTTCGGCGTCCGAGCAGAAGCGCGATCTTCGACAACCAATTCATATTCGATCTCCTCGTTTCGCTGCGTTGTGTGACTGCGTTTTTCATCAACGCGGGGCAGACTATCGGAAATCGAAAAAAGGCGTGAGTGAGCTTTGGAAGGTTTGGAAGCTTTGGAAGCTTTTCTTCCAAAGGCGCGTATTCATTGGGGTTTTTGAGGGTGTTTTTTTCGAAAAAAGGGTGAAAACAGGGATTTGGACGGTTTTGGGGGAGAGAAAAAGACGCGGAATAGGACCGATGGGAGCAATGTCGGCGGGGGAAAGAACGCCTGAACGCTCAACGTTAAACGCTCAACGCACAACGTTCAAGTTTTGGAACGAACCGAAGGACCGAACGGCGGGGTGGACCGCGCCACCCAGGAGGCTGGTTTACTCGGACTTCTTGGGAGACGGCGGAGATATGGGTTTGGCGAGGGAGCCCGGGGGGAAGGTAACGGGACCGGATTGCAACGACCCGGCGGCGTATTCGGGTTTCATCCTTTTTGACATGCCACCACGCTCCTTGCCGCTGCCGCCCTTGGGCGGCGTGGGGAGCATTTTCTGATCGGCTAGTGCGGTTCCGAGCGGCGCAGCCTTGGCGAGACCCGATTCGTAGCGAAGCTCTACCGAGCCGAAACGGATGGACGCGCCATCCTTGAGTTTCGCCGCCATGATCTGCTCGCCATTCACGAAAGTGCCATTGGCGGATTTGAAGTCGTGCAATTGATAACTGTCCCCGTCACGCACCAGAATTCCGTGTCGCCTGGAGACGTTGGTGTCCTGGATGCAAATGGAGTTATCAGGAGTCCGACCGATCGTGATAAGACTTTCCGTCAGCTCAATTGTTGCGGCGAGCGAGCTCGGCGAGAGTATGTGTAGCTTTGGCATAGGCGACCCGATTCAGATTATACCGGAAACGTGTGACTGAGTCAATTACGGGGGAAACGGTTGCGACCGCGGTACAGCAAGGTCGCGTCTCGTCAGACTCGGCTAACGCTCAACGTTCAACGCTAAACTCTCAACTTTGGAGCGAACCGAAGGACCGAACGGCGGTGTGGGCCGCAGGTACTGGTACGTTTTGGGAATCTATTTCCCAAGCAGGAATAGGGCGATGATGGACAAGATAATGCCCAATATGCGCGGCAATGATATGGGTTCACGAAAGAAGAAGATGCCGGCGACTGCCATGATGGCCGCGCCTCCGGCCAGAATCATTGGTACTGCCGAAAGTGGGCCGCCCTTCTGGAAGAGCAAAAAGAAGAACACCGTTCCTACGCCAACACAGATGCCAGTGAGCACAGAGTAGACTGCACCCGGCGCTGTTGCTTGCTGAGTCCATCGGCCTGAGAGGTAGAGAAATGCCAAGTACGCCAAGATGGTAACGGCGGCCGTCGCCTCGACAACAAACCCGCCCAATCCGTCACCGATGTGATTTGATGCCAGCTTGGTAAAAATCTGGTGCAATCCATACAAGAGGGCCGCGCCGATGGCGTACCAAAACCATTTCACAATGGAAGCAAACCAATTATTTCCTCCAAAGTCCAGACATGATCGGCAACGCCCGCCTCCATAGCTGGCGTGACTCGCAAGCTGGAATGAATACGGCAGAAATTGTAGTGCATGGACAGCGTGCGCTTTTCGGGGGCGTGGAGAATCCGCTCGCGCTGTAGGGTTAGACCGGGTGACGGTGAAGCGTCAACGGCTGGAGATTTGGGATTGGGGAGTGCCGGATGAGAGAAATGTGTACAGAGTATTGAGTTGACCCCAATGACCAATGAAGCTCCGAACCTCCGGTGCACCCATCGTCTCACCAATGCGGTGTTTTACCTCAACCCGTATACGGGGCTCTTCGAGCCCAAGGCCGTCGGGAGATGCGATGACATCCTTTCCCCTGTCGGCTCGCCATTCACGAAAGAGGCGCACTACGAGGCCGAGCGAGCCACAAATCCGATAACGCTCGTCGACATGGATTTATTAGCCGAACTACTGGTAGCGAACTATGAACAGCTGGACCCGGAAACACGCGCGCTAGTTCCGCTCGTAAAAGTTTACTGGCCGGTGAGATAGTCGCTAGAGCCAGCCCGCGCTCTCGGAACTTGCGAGTTAGTCGTCGGGTCAACTCACCACTCGCGACAAATCAGAGCGTGAGGCGGTAAGCTGGTCTTCAAGCTACCGAGGCTTGGAAACTGTGCTCGCAAGTGTGCTCTGTGGGGAGACGGCTCCAGTGATCTTACTTTGATTTTCCTTGTCCGAGTTTGCGAAGCTTGGATGCCAAATCGGGAGGCCCGCGGAACACCATGGTCTTGCTACGCTTTTCCATGTTCAGCAGTTCTTGCTTGTGTATCTGTGGCTTTCGTATGACCATGTGGTCTCCTACTAATTTAATACTAATTAATACTAAATTAGTTTTCACTCAAGGTCAACTACTAATTTAGTATATTTTAGTTTTCATTTAGTAGTTGGTCCGTGTCCCCATAGGGGCAACAGACTCTAGTCCATATCACCTAATGGCTTTGCGTGGGCCAACTCGTCCTACCAACGACAAAAAAACAACAACCAAGATCGGGAATCCGATGGCGGATTTCCGTCGTCGGGTCAGCTCTCCACTCGTGACAAGAGTTGAGCCGAACAAGCAGGCTAAAGCCTGCGGCTACAACGGAAATGAGGACGGTTCACCGTCGCCGTGTTCCAAGATCACAATTTGTGACCTTAAAACCAAGCGGCAACAATGACGGCAAAACAGAGCGGCGGTGTGGGATTGCCACCAGAGGAAGGCGCGTCGCGTTTGCCACGGGGTACGACGTGTGGCGTGTCGTCGGGCTCCGCTCCGTCCGACTCGGCTCACCGCCCTACCGAAGACGGAAAACGGACGACGGAACCGAGCAGGCGGTGTAGGCCACACCGCCCTACCATTCGGCGGAGGACATGGCCACGACGGAGCGTGGCCCTCCATGAAGACGGCGCAGTGGGCCAGCTGGCCCTTACCAACCGCATTGGAATTTATCCCGGGTTGGGTCGTCGACGCCACCCGCACTTGCTGTAAGCTGGCGGCGGTGGTACAAATGTTCATCGGCAAGCTATCCGAAAGGTGATGATGAAACGTTATGCATTTTTCCTGACGATGATTTTTGGGGTGTCGCTGGCCTTTTGGGTTGGCGGTTGCGGCAAGGGGAATGATCAGAAGTCGGCGGCGGCGGGTGCGAAGGACGCGGGCGCGCCTGGCAGTGGCGATGCTTTTGGTCCGGCCGGTCTGGCGTTGGCGGGTGGGACGACGACGGCGGGGGATGGCTTGAAGATCGGGGGGACGAACGAGGTGCGAAGCCTGGTGACGGCAGATGGGACGGTTTTCGAGGGCGAAATGAAGGACGGGAAGCCGAATGGCCGGGGTACGGTTACTGATTCGAGGGGGACCTATCAGAAAGGTGAATGGCGGAACGGCGTGGTGTACCGGGTCAGCGGGACGTGTGTGCTGCCCGATGGTACGAAGGAGGTGGGGACGTGGAATTATGACGGGACGAAGTGCGGGGGGACGATTTGGTTTCCCGATGGCCGGATCTACAAGGGAGACTGGGTGATCGTGGAGGGGAAAGCGGACCTGCCTTTCGGCACAGGGGCGATGACCTGGCCTGATGGCCGGCAGTATGCGGGCCATTTTGTGGACGGGAAGATGGACGGTGTCGGAAAGATGACGTATCCCGATGGTAAGATCGAGGACGGCCAGTGGAAGCAGGATGCATTCGCGGGAGCGGCGAAGTAACGGCGCGATCCGTGTGCAGATTGTACGGCTGCCCTTTGCAACACCGCGGACCACCGATCACTGGACAGTACATTTTTGGACGCGAGCCTGGTTCCTGAACGAACACCTTCACCGTCACATCCGCCGCGTCGGCACGGATGGCAACACGGCTTTTTCGGTTCACGCCATAACTGTTCTACGGGTTTACCCTGCCAAGCGCGCAACCCGGGATACCGACTCTCCCTGATTGTTCGAGATTCTCAGTTGTGCGGACTCCTACCTGCTTTAAGGAACGCGCATGGCGGAATTTTTTAAGCGGATCTTCAGCCCCAATGACTTCATGCCGCACGGGCATTGCTATCTGTGGACAGCCAGTTTGGTCTGGCTGCACGTGATCGCGGACATGCTGATTGGATTGGCTTACCTGACGATCCCGTTGACGCTGGTTTATTTCATCCGGAAGCGCCGCGACATTCCGTTTAACTGGATGTTTTTCGCATTCGGGGTGTTCATCCTCGCGTGCGGCATGACGCATTTCATGGAGGTATGGAACATCTGGCATGCGGCGTACTGGCTGGCGGGCGCGGTGAAAATGCTGACGGCAGTCGCCTCGATCCTGACCGCCATTCTCCTCGTAAAGCTGATTCCCGTCGCCCTGACGATCCCCAGCCCGGCGCAGTTGGCGGCCGCCAATGACCAACTTAAGCGCGAAATTGCTGAACGCGCCGAGGCCGAAAGGAAGGTCACCAAACTCAACGACGAACTACAGCGCCACAATACGGACCTCGAGACCACCACCCGGGAACTGGAGGCCTTCAGCTATTCGATTTCCCACGACTTGCGCGCCCCGCTACGCGGTCTCAGCGGTTTCAGCCAGGTGTTATTGGAAGATTACCACGACAAGCTCGGTGACGAAGGCAAGGACCTGTTGCAACGCATTCGCGCCGGCAGCCAGCGCATGGGACAACTCATTGACGATTTATTAAACCTGTCGCGCGTGTCACGGAGTGAATTGCGTCACGAGCCGGTGGACCTGAGCAGGCTCGCCGGCGATATTGCCGTGGAGTTGCGGGCGCGTGATCCCCAACGAGACGTCGAACTGCGAATCGACGGCAACCTTACGGCAAACGGCGACCCACAGCTTCTGCGCGTGGTGCTCGAAAACCTTCTCGGCAACGCCTGGAAATACACGGCCAAGCGGCCCCATGCAACGATCGAGGTCGGTTTCGACCGCGACAATGGACATTCATCATTTTTTGTGCGTGACGACGGTGTGGGCTTCGACATGAAGTACGTGCACAAGCTGTTCGCGCCGTTCCAGCGGCTGCATGGGATGACCGAGTTTCCCGGCTCGGGCGTCGGTCTGGCCACCGTCCAGCGCATTATCCACCGTCACGGCGGGCGTGTCTGGGCGCTGGCTGAGGTCGACAAAGGCGCGACCTTTCATTTCACGTTGTCGTAATCGGCGAACGTGGTGGAACACAACCAGAATCGTTTACGGCCAAGTCGGCTAGGGCACAAGATCGCCCTCCCGTCCCCGCCGAAGCCAGCACGATATAATCCGACGGGTCACGCCCGGTGACCTCTGCGGTCGATGGCCTTAAAAATCGGTTGCGGTGCGAGATACCGGGGTTATATTCCGGTGAAAGAGGTGGCACAAATGTCAACGGCTTTACAGGTCGCGTTGTTTATCGCATCGGTGGCGTTTACGGTCCTGATGGTTTGCCTGATTCCCATTGTCTTTCGAGTTTGGCGACAAGTGGAGAAGTTGGTTGGTACATCAGACCGCTTGCACGAAAAGCTCCACGTCCTCGTCGAGGACAGCCGCGAATTGGTGCGACACATGACCCAGTTTTCCAAGCTTGCCAATCAGCAACTGGACGATATGAGCCAGATCACGCACACCGTGCGCCAATGGAGCGAGCGGGCGGATCGTCTTGTGGACGAGGTCGGATCGGCGATTGAGCCGCCTGTGCATTCGTTGGTGCGGAACATGAACCTGTTCCGCGCCGGATTCACCACATTTCTAGAGGTCTTGCTGCATCGAAATCATCACAACCAGGAAAAAAAGGAGGCAGATCATGTCTGAAAACAATTCAACTCCAGTAGGCGGTTATTTGGCGGCGTTCGCTATCGGCGCGCTCGCCGGTGCCGGGATTGCCCTGCTCTACGCCCCCCAGTCCGGCGAGGAGACTCGAAAGTTGCTCGCTGCCAAGGGCAGGGATCTTGGCGGTAAGGCGAGAGACGGCCTCGAGAATGCCCGGGGTTTCTTTGAAGACAAGAAGGCGGAGATTTCGGCCGCTGTCGAAGCCGGCAAGGAAGCGATGCGCGAAGAGCGGGCCAAACACCAGAGACACGTCTAGTCGCAGGACGGTCATCGGTTGTGAGCGTCGGATGGCGCTGGTCAGCGAGGTTGACCCCTTCGCCATGTGGTCGACGCGCCAAAAACCGGACGATTTACGGAAGTGGGAGTTTGCTTTCAGCCGCTTCCTCGGACAGAATCCGGCATTCATGATTTTGCATCGCAACTTCAGTTTTCCGCGTTTTTGTCATGAATGAGATCCTCGATTTCATGGTGCGTTATGGGTTGCTGGTCTTGTTCGTGGTCGTCTTCATCGAACAACTGGGCGCGCCGCTGCCGTCCCCGCCGTTTCTGCTGGCCGCCGGAGGTCTGGCGGGCGTTGGCAAAATGAATCCGTTGCTGGCGCTCCTGATGGCCACGTTGGGCTCGCTGCTGGCGGATACCATCTGGTTCTACGTGGGGCGCCATCGCGGCAACCGCATCCTCAAACTTCTGTGCCGCATTTCGCTCGAACCGGATTCGTGTGTCCGACGAACCGAGGATGTTTTCGTAAAGCACGGTATGCGGGGTATTGTTTTCGCAAAATTCATCCCCGGCCTCGGTACGGTCATGCCGCCGCTGGCAGGGATGTACCGGGTCAATCTCCGCCGGTTCCTGGCATTCGACGGTTTTGGGGCGATGCTATACGTGGGGTGTTTCCTGGTGCTGGGGCTTCTTTTTCGCAACCAACTTCAGGAAGTAGCCGAGTGGCTGGATCGGCTGGGCCGCGGCGCGATCATCCTGTTGGCGTCATTGTTGGTGGCCTACATCGCCTTCAAGTATATCAACCGGCAAAGGACCCTGCGGAAATTGCACATGGCGCGCATCACGGCCGAGGAGCTTCGCCAGCGGCAGGAGGCGGGACAGGACATATACATCGTGGACGTCCGCTCCAGCCTCGCCGCGCAGGGCGATCCCTACCGCATTCCCGGCGCGCGGCATATGTTGCTGGATGAAGTGCAGAAGTGGGCCCCTGAAATCCCGCGTGATCGGGAGGTGGTGCTCTACTGCTCCTGTCCAAATGACGCCAGCGCCGTCCGCGCGGCGTTGGCGCTTTACAAGCGCGGCATCACCCGCGTCCGTCCGCTGGCGGGAGGGATCGACGCGTGGCGGGAGCGCAGTTATCCCCTCGAGTCACTCACCGTATTTGCTGGGGAGGAAACGATCACAGCCGTGCCAGAAACTCAGTAAACAGGCTCAAGCCTGCGGAAGTTGCTCCCAATCCTGATACCTCAACGCGGGTGGGCAGGTTGGGACTGGTACTTCTTGGTGAGGTAGGTGTGGACGGAATCAACGAGGACGAGTTTCTTGCCGCCGCTACCTTCGTAATCGAGCCAGCGCCATTCGAGTTGGCCGTCGTCGCAGAGGTTGTGGATTTTTTGGATGCCGCAGGCCATGAGCTCGGCCGCCTCGGCGACGCAGACCCATGACGATGGGCGCTGCAGACGAAGGCGGACTTCGCCGTTGATCGGCGAGGGAAGCATTTCCACGAACCACTGTTGCTGAAGGGCGGATGGCGCGCGGATTTTTGAGCCTTTCACTGGCTGGCTGGTGAAGCTCATCGTGGGAATCGAAATCGAAACTGCGGGATGCGACGATTCATCATGCCGATGTCCGCGCTTCGCGTCTTTCGCGCGCTATTGGGTTCCATTTTGGTCGATCGGAAAGTGGGGACCGCGACGTGTAGGAGGCCACGCGCGGCCGCTGGGCCGTCACCCGGGATTGGGCGCGACGGCAATTGATCGAGCGGTTGGGCCTGGGCTGGCCGACGCGGCTGCACCGCCAGGCGGTTTTCCTCGGCCTCCGCAGAAGCGGTTGCGGCAGGGGCTCGATCGGGTGTAGCGAAGATTCGGGCGTCGGGCTGTGGGACAGGATCCGGCGAAAAAAGCTCAAATCCGCATTTTCGGGCTTGTCTTTGCCGCGTGGTTTTGGTCTTCTTCAAATTGAACCAATACAAATACCAACATAGAAGCATGCTGCACTAGATATCGAGAAACGATACATATGTCAACATCAAAATCCGATACTCGTAAGATATTCACTGCCAACTTTCGTATGTTGCTGTCGGCTGCCAGTTGGACGCAGACAGAAGCCGCACAGCAGCTGGGCGTCAGCCAGGGGTCGGTGAGCGACTTCACGTCCGGCAAACGCGTGCCGTCCACCAAGGGCATTGAGTCAATCGCCTACCGTTTGGGAGTCCCAGCCGAGGTCTTTACATCCAGGCTCATTCCGCTGGATCAAATGCGCAAATTGCTCTCGGGCAAACGCTCGTCGCGGGTCGCCGAATCCAGTGCGTCCTACCGCATCAGCCAGCCAGACCTTCCCGGGCTCCGCAAGCTGAAGCAGCGCTGGAAACGAAAATCCGTAAACCGCGACGAAATCAGAGTCGCCATTCGCGTCTTGTTTCGGGACCAGGCCGATGAGTTCATAGCGTGGCTTGATGCGACGTAAACCAGGCGGGCCGAGGTTCACACTCCTCATCCGTCAGACGATGGGCTCTAACGGCGCTCCTGCTTGAGCGCGTAAGCCACGAATCCTATCCAAAAAACAAGCCGGCCCGGCAGGTTGCCGAACCTGACCATGAAAATGTAACCCGGTGCGCCACTACCGCCGATCATGGCCTGCACGACAATCAACAACATGACGCAAAAACCGAGGACACTGCCCGCGAGAAGCAAAACCACCGGCCAACTCTTGTCGCGAAACAAAAGTATCAGGGAACCGACCAGGGGAAACAAAGAAAAAAATGCTGACAGTAATAAACTGACATTCATCATCATCACCTGCAGCTGATGTGAGGGGCTGGAATCACGCCTCTTGTGAATCCAATGCTGCGCGATTGCCTTCGTCTAATGTTTCCGGTCTTCCAGGTATCGCTTCAGCGGCACCCAATAATGTGTCCGCCAACCCTTGTTCTTCTCCCGGTAATCACTTGCCGGCACACCCATTTGCGAGAAGCGTAGCGTCGTCCGGCCCCCGGCCGCCTTGGAGAGTTTGAACGTGACAATCGTATAAATCCCCTTGGGCCAATTCCGCGACCGCCACGCCTGCACAATGCGTTTGCCGGGCTGCAATTCCAGGGTGATCCCGTTTATGTACGTGCCGTAACACGTAAACGTCCCTCCCACCCGCCGCTCGATCCGGGCCCGTGCGTCCGTAAACTGCGCGTGCTTTTTCTCATCCATCAACGCTGCGTAAACCTTGGCCGGCGTGGCGCGAATCGTTACCCGATGTTTGATTTCCCTGGTCACGAGGACGACTCCAGCCTACGCCGAGTTACAACACTTGCACATGCCGCTAAACATCTTCTTCAATCCCGCGAGGATCACTAGGATCGGCCAGATGATCTCGACGGCCCGGGGGCTGAGTACGTTCAACGCGCCCAACAAGAAGGTCAAACCGATCAAGACGATAAACAGACCAGGCATCTTGTGGCAGGGGCAACCGCACTTACCTTCCGACGCTTGCATGGCCGGCTCCTTTCATGGGTTGGCAACTGATGGAGTTGTTTCATCCCATTTTGCCCTCCCAAAGGCAAGCCGAATTAGCACAACCCGGCGCGCTCCTCGCTCTATTTTTTCGTACGGATGTCCAGCGACCGGAGGGCATTCAGAATCTGGTCCTTCGCCTCCCCGTTCTTCCGATTTGTCAGCATGACGAACTCACACATGTATTCCGGACTCCGGCCTAATCCCTGGAGTACGTACCGGCTCCCCTGCAGTGGATCCGGGCGACTGTCCGTCAGTTCAAAATAGAAGTATGTGAAACTGCTGCCCTTCAGCGCCTGCACTTTGATCTCTTTTTCCACAACCGCCGACATAAGTCGTTGCCCGGCGGTAAGGAGTTGGCTCTTCATTTGATCGTCGGACAACTTCACAACACTCTTGGCCATCACCATCCGCATTTCGCTGACCTTGTTCGTGTCGGAGAGGATCAGATGCGCGGGCTGCCCGCCCTCCGCCGGAGCAAACTGCACCCGAATCGCCTGTGCCACCGCAATGGTCAGCGTACTCTCCCCATTCAAGTCGAACCGTTTGACGTCGGCCCCTGTGGCGGACAAAACATCTCCCGCCACCAATAACCATGCCAGTGCAAATATCTTCATTCGATCGTCCCTCACCGGGAAGGAGAGTATATGCCCGCTCCGTCGCGGACGCCATACTTCTCGCGGATCACCGGGATCAACCACGAGCCGTCACAGCCAGCGTCGCACACGCGCTTTGTAGGCCCGGTATTCTTCGCCAAATTTCGTTTCAAGGTAGTGTTCCTCGCGGTCAATGACCAAACGCCGTACCGCCACCACCACCGGCACCAGCGTCACGAGCGGCCAAAGCGCATTCGTCACCATTGCCAGGCCCACTTGGAGCAGCGCCAATCCCAGATACATCGGGTTGCGGGTGAAACGATAGGGTCCCGTGAACACCAGAGCCGTCGTCGGTCGCATGGGATTCGGCGTCGTGCCAGCCCCGTGGAACAACCGTGCCGCCCAGATCGGCAGCATGACGCTGGTTGCGATAAACACCCAGCCGACGACGCGGGCGACCAACATCAGCCCGCTTCCCGCCGTCATCGGACGCAAGGGCCACCACCAGTGCAATAGATACCCCACCCCGATTCCCGCCGCATAGATTATCGGCGGAAACACGCGCACGCCCGAACTCTCGACAGTCGAATCGTGACTCATGGCCTTTCGGTCATCCATTGGACTGGCGCCCGGCGGTCAATGGTTCACGTGCCGCCCCTTTCAATCTTCTCGATTCTTCGCAGGTGTCGACCGCCTTCAAATTCAGCGTGCAGCCAGGCATCAACAATGCGGATCGCTTCTGCTTCGCTGACCATCCTCTGGCCGAAGGAGATGACGTTCGCGTTATTGTGTTGTTTGGCAAGCCGGGCACTTTCCTCGTTCCAGCAAACAGCGCAGCGGATACGCCTGACTTTGTTGGCTACGATGGCCTCGCCATTCCCGCTGCCTCCCAAAACAATTCCCAGGTCGGCTTTCCCATTCGCCACGCTTTCGGCCGCAGGACGGATAAAATCCGGATAGTCGACCGGCGCTTCGCTGTCCGTCCCAAAATCGTCAACTTCGTACCCGCCGGATCGCAAATGCGCTGTGACGAGCACCTTGTAGCGAAATCCCGCATGATCCGACGCGATGGCAATCCTCATCCTCGCACCATGATCGTCAACAGAACCAATCTCACAAGCAAAAACACCCGGTCAAGCAGCATTGGGCCCAGGTACCTGCCACACCACACCCATGAAGTATTTCAACCGAGTAAACGAGGCGCCGGGCAGGAGTTGACCGTATGTATTACGAAACTCATCCGCCGACAGGAACCGGTCCGTTGCCATATGGGCGAGCCAGGAACGCGACACACGAAATCGGAAAAGCCGCCACGCGGGGAGAAGACCATGGCGCAAGGCATCCGGCGGAAACCTCAGGCAGGATAAGGCGTTACGCAGCGGTGTATGGCGATCCAAGAAAGGCCAACGGACGACGTTATCAACAAGGATCAAACGGCCATCCGGTTCGAGCGCCGTTTTCAGCACACTCAAAGTCCGGGGCACATCTTCCAGATGATGAAATGTCGTATGGCTAACGATGGCGTCGAATTTCTCCTCCAGAACCAGTTGATCCGCATCTGTCCGCCGATACTCGATGTTGGCTGCAGCCCGCTTCCCGCGAGCGATTGCGAGCATCGGCTCGGAAATGTCGATGGCAACAACTGTTTGAAAATGCCGTGCGAGTTCCTTGGCGAGGATGCCCGTTCCGCAGCCGACATCCAGGACGCGGCAACGACGTTGCGGCAGATGGCTGAGGAAAAAATCAGGTCTCCGTTCGAGTGAAGCCGCAAAGTCATATTCCTCCGCAAGATGATCGAAAGAGCGAGGGTCGCGGTCCTTCAAGACAGTGCCCTTCGCGTTATTGGCCGCGCTGGCTTCTAACGACTCATTCACCCGCTTTCCTTTTGGCCCCAAAGGCATCATCTTGGTCTGTCCGTCTGGCTTACTTGTGGGAATCCTTCCCCGCACCCTTTCCGCGTTTGGGAAAAATGCACTGCACTACCAGCGCCGCCAGTCCGCCGATCAAAAAGAGAACCGCCAGGCCGCCAAGGGTGGCGAAGACGAAACCACCTACTATGAGAGTCACCAGCGCGATGATCCCAAATGCGGACACGAGCACAACGCCGCCCCAGAAAAAGGTGTCAATCCATTCTTCTTTGGTCTCTGGAATGGATGTGGGCGCCGGCGTTGGCTCAATAGCCGGTGGTTCCTCCGGTGGAACGAAGTCATCCGGGAGCGGCGTCACCCCTTCCCGTTCGTCCAACACACGGCGCGCCCGGCCCAGATCGGCATCCTCCACTTGCAGTCGTATCCCGCCCAACACGCCCCCGTAACCCAGCGACATACTATTTTCATCCGCCAGGAAGACGGGAATCCCCGCCTCTTCGAGCAGAGTCTTGTCCAACTCCGCTTCGCTCGGGTTCATGTACTGTCGGACTGTAACCATACCCATCCGCCAATCCTACAGCGCCTGTCAGCTGGTCTTTCTATCGATCCATTTATCCGTCTTTACCGGGGCATATGCACGGATTCTCGCCAGCAGCGATGCCCCATCGGAATCGACAATGAGCGCATCAAATGGCGCCTGTTTGAGGAAGCGCTGCTGGACCATGTGTTCAAGAAAACGAACCAATGGTTCGTAGTAGCCCGCGACATTCAAAAACGCGCACGGCTTTCCGTGAATGTGAAGTTGGTTCCAGGTCAACATTTCGAATATTTCTTCCAGCGTCCCGATCCCACCGGGCAACGCCACAAAACCGTCCGCCAGATCGGCCATCTTCTGTTTGCGCTGATGCATGGTATCGACGGGATAGAATTCCGTGACGCCGCGATGTGCCAATTCCTTCGCGACCAGCGCGTGCGGGATCACACCGATAACCTTTCCACCCGCCTGTAGAGCCCCATCCGCCGCCGCTCCCATCAGCCCAACATTCCCGCCCCCATAAACCAGCGCGATCCCCTCCCGCGCCAGGAGCGCGCCGAAAGTCATGGCCGCTTCCTTGTATTCCGGAAGCAACCCCGGGCTCGAACCGCAATACACCGCGAGTGCTTTGATTTGCATGACCGCGACTATCGCCGACGCCGATTGCTCGTCGCCTTACCGTGCGTCGAATACTTCGCCTTGCCCGGCGCCGGGTACTGCCTTTTATTCTGCTCCGGTCGTCGTGTGGAGCGTTCGGAGACGCGCTTTGTAGGCTGCGCTGATCTCACAAATTCCCGCCGCTCGCGCTCCCGGCATTCCAACCGGATCGGACAACCGGTAAAAGCGTAGGTGGCGCGGATTTTATCAATCAGGAACCGCTTGTAGTGCGGCGTCAACGCGCCCACGTTGTTGACGAACAATCGAAATGTGGGCGGTTGTGTGGGCTTCTGGAAAGCATAATAGACCTTGAACCGCTTTCCGCCAACATGCGGCGGCGGATACGCGTCAAGTGCCTGCATAAACAGCTTGTTCAACTGCGGCGTCTCCACATGTCGCGTCATCTCCTGCTCGATGACGGTGATCTGGTCGAACAATAGATTCAGGTTCTGGCCCGTCTTCGCCGACCCGAACAACACCGGTGCCCAATCCAGGAAGAACAATTCCTTCCGCAAAGCCTCCAGGTATTTCTCGCGGAAGGTGGTTTTTCTCCGCTTTCCTTGCTGCTCCAACCGATGGTCCTTTTCCTCTTCTTCCGCTGCGAGGTCCCACTTGTTCACCAGTATGACACAGCCGCGCGCGGCGTCCGCAATCTGCCCGGCGATTTTCTTGTCCTGGTTCGTCACACCCGCGACCGCATCAAGCACAAGCACAGCGACATCGCATTCACGGATGCTACGTTCCGCCCGCATCAGGCCGAATTGATCCACGGATGTCCTGATCTTGCGCCGATGCCGCAGCCCGGCCGTATCGACCAGCAAATACGGTTTCCCTTTCACCGTGAATGGCACATCCACCGAGTCACGCGTCGTGCCGGGAATATCGCTGACAATTGTTCGCTCATCTTTCAGGATCGCATTGATCAATGACGATTTGCCGACGTTCGGACGACCCACAATCGCGATGCGCGGCGTCCGTACAGTTTCCGGTACCACGTTCGCCGAGAATGCTTCCGTGGCGGCATCCACCAAACTCTCCACACCGGTGCCGTGAACCGCGGCAATGGAGAACGTCTTGGGGAAGCCCAACTCCGCAAATTCCGCCTCGTTCCGCGCGCGACCGGCATTGTCCACCTTATTAACCGCGAGGAACACCGGCTTGCCGCTTGAACGCAACTTCCGGGCGATTTCCTGGTCGAGCGGCACCACGCCTTCTGTCACATCCGCAACCATGATGATCGCGCTGGCCATTTCGATGGCGATTTCGGCTTGGTGCCGCGCCGCGCTCGCCAGGACGTCCCCGCTCTTCTCATCGTCCATGAACCCGATCCCGCCCGTGTCGATCACCTCAAACGTCTTCCCATCCCAGTTCGCCACAGCGCTGACCCGGTCGCGTGTCACGCCCGGCTCTTCGTGGACAATGGCGATGCGACGGCGCACGATGCGGTTGAAAAGCGTGCTCTTCCCGACGTTTGGGCGGCCCACAATGGCGAGGATATCGTGCGTTGTTTGCATAAGACCAAAAGTGCGGCATCTGCGCCGCCTCTGCATCCTAGCGGACTTGTTACGAATTCGCCAGCCGTTATATCCGTGCCCGCCGCGTTTCTGCTGGCCTCGAATTATCTTCGGGGCTAGCCTCGACCCGTGAACGCCCGCGCACTCGCCTTGAACCTACTCAACAACTGGCAAAAATCACGCCAGTTGGCCGACGAGCTTCTCGAAGCCGCGCTGGCTTCATCCCCGCTCGTTGGCCCCGACCGCGCTTTTGTCACCGAACTGTTCTACGGCTGCCTGCGCCGAAAGTTGTCGCTCGAGTTTTTGATCACGCAACTGGCCAACACGCCCCCGCAACCCGTTGTCGCCAACATTCTCCAGCTCGGTCTTTACCAACTCTTCTATCTCAAGACCCCGGCGCACGCGGCAGTAAATGAAACCGTCTCACTCGCCAAGTCCCAGGCTCATGCCAGCGAAGCAAAATTCGTCAACGCAATCCTCCGTCGCGCCGAACGGGAACACGGTGCTCTTGTGTCGAGATTGGAAGCAACCCGCGAGGCAGCCCCCTGGATTTACTATTCCCACCCGCAATGGCTGTGGGAACGTTGGACGGCGCGACTGGGCCGCGGGCCGGCGGCAGCTCTCTGCGAATGGAACAACCAGCCTCCTCCCATTTACATACGGATCAATACGCTCAAGACGTCAACCAAACCTGCCGATGTCGAGGCTGAACCGACAACGCATCCACTTTGCTGGCGAATACTGAATGCGTCAGGACTTTTTCAGGGCAAATCTTTTACGAGTGGCGAGTTCTACGTGCAGGATCCGTCCACTCTCACCGCCGTGGATGTGCTCGACCCGCAGCCGGGTGAGTCAGTGTTGGATATGTGCGCCGCACCGGGCGGCAAGACGACGTATCTCGCGCAGAAGATGCAGAATCGCGGACGCATCATCGCCGCTGACATGTCGAGTTCACGGCTCGCGCTCGTTGGGGAAAATTGCCGGCGCCTGGGCGTGACCATCGTGGCGACCTTGGCCTGCGAAGGAACACACTTGGATCGCTGTCTTCGTGGGGACCAGTTCGACCGTGTGCTGCTTGACGCGCCCTGCTCCAACACGGGCGTCCTTCGCCGTCGCGCCGACCTGCGATGGCGCATCGAAGAAAGTGAAATCTGCAAGCTCGCGACGTTGCAAGAGAAGCTGCTGGCCGCAGCCGTGCCATTCACCAAGCCGCAGGGCATCCTGGTCTACAGCACGTGCAGCCTCGAAGAAGAGGAAAACCAACGGGTCGTTGAGCGGTTCAGCAAGTCGCACCCGGAATTCACGTTGGAAGCGACGCGATCCAGCTTTCCGCCGCGCGACAGCATGGACGGCGCCTTCGTCGCCAGGTTCCGCAACACAAACGCCGCGCAAGGTGGAATACAACCTCACGCGGCGCGTGATGAAAGACAGGAAGTCTAGTTATTGGCTGGCGGTGGCGTCGGTGGTGCGGGTGGTTTGCTGTCCGCGTTCGGTCCGCCGCGCGGTCCGCGGCCAGGACCATTTGCGAGGGCCTTATCCAGTTTGGTCTTCTGGTCATCGGTGAGGGAGCTGCGCAGCTTGTCAATGTAGCCCTTCCGAATATCCATGAGACCCTTGCGTTGGTCGGCCAGCTTCTTCAGGGCCGCTTGATCGTTCGCGTCCCTGGCCGCGCGCATCTCTTCGCGGGCCTTTGCGGGATCATAGTTGTTGTCCGCCTGCCATTTCGCGGCGTCCTTCTTGAAGCTCGCTTCTAGCACGCCATACTGGGTTTTCTGGTCGGCCGTCAGTGCGAGTTCGTCCAGCACGCGCGGGAACAAGAGATTGTCCATCATATTGCCGCGCATTGGCCGGGGGCTTTCTGTCGGCTTGGCGGCGGGTTCATCCGCGGCGCGGGCGCCGACGGTGGCCACAAGGCCGATCAAACAGGCGATTATCATTCCGCGTTTCATTTCAGTCTCCTTCGGTTTGTTTGGTAGTTCGGAAAAAATCGTTTGGCAGTTCAGGAAATGTCACGGGGCTGGCGACGGCGTTGGGGGCGGCGCGCCATTGCCTTCGGGTGGTGGAGGTGACTTTGATTCATTTGTCGAGTTTGGCACCACGTCTTCGCTGGGATGCGCACGATGCCACTGCTGTTCAAACTCCTGGCTGCGTTTGCGGAATTCCTCGCGCGCCTTCTGCCGTTCCTCGGGCGTCATCTGCTCCCATTTTTGCTTGTTCTGTTTCAACTTCTCCCGCTCTGCCGGCGACATGTTCAGGAAACGTTCCACGCGGTCGTGAACGAATTTGCGTTCCTCGGGCGGCATCTCGGAGAGCGCCCGATGCAGACGCATCAATCGCGACTTCGCTTCCACCGGCATCTTGGTCCACTGCTCGTTCAGGCGCTGCTCAAGCTGGGCGCGCTGCTCCTCAGTAAGGGGCGGCTTGGATCTGGACTTGTTGGTCTGATCGGTCGGTGCGGGTGTCGGCAACGGCGGTTGCTGCGCCGGCGCTGCCCCAACCACGGCGCCAATCAGTAGAATCGACAGCAGGACAATCCGCCTCATAGATGGCTCCCTCCCTCGATTTGGTCGAGGTTGGCGATCACATCGAAGTCCTCCAGATAATCCGCCTGCTGCACATGCGCGTAAAGCTCGGCGCGCCTCCGCTCCTGCATCCGCGCGCGCCCAACCCACCCGACCACACTGAGCGCGAAGACGGCCGCACCGAGCGTCACCCAACGGACGGCAGGTTGCCAGAACCATGAACGACCCACGGCCGGCTGCTCGTCTAGTCGCCGCACCGTGCGTTCGACGAACCCGAAGGACGGTTCAATTCCCGGCTGACGTCCGATCACTTCCCACGCGCCCGCATAGGCCTGCCACTCGGGACGGCACTCCGCGCAGGCCGCGACATGGGCGTCAAAGGCCGCCTGCTGCGACTCAGACAGGCGTCCATCCAATCGCTCGTCGAACTGCTCTTTAATTGCCTGACAACGCATGTTTTTCCGTCCTCTTGTTGGAACACCGCCGACAGTAAATGGTTTCACTGGTAATAGCCGCGGAGCCTTTCTTTTAGCGTCTGGCGCGCGCGGTGCAGCAATGATTTCGTGGCGGAAACCGAGCAACCCAGCACTTGCGCAATCTCCTCATAGGACAGGCCTTCGAACCGGCACAGGATCACCGCCGTGCGCTGCGCCTCGGGCAATTCCCGGACAGCTTCCATGATCTTCTCTTTCAACTCGCGTTCGACCACCTCCTGCGCAGGGTCAGGCGCCGTTTTGTCGGGGGCCTGCCAACCCGCGCTCTCCGGGTCGGCTGGATCTTGCAGGGCCTCCAGCGATTGGGCGGCGTGACGACTGCGACGACGGTGCTCGTTGAGAATCGTGTTACGGGTGATGGTGAAGAGCCACGTGGTGAACTTCGCGGTCGGCTGGTAGCGTTTTGCCGACCGATAGACCTGCAAAAAAACGCGTTGCGCCAGGTCTTCCGCCTCCCAGGCGTCGCCGATGGCGCGATGGATGGTATTGATCACGGCCCGCTGGTGCCGTTCGACCAACTCCCGAAACGCGTCCGTGTCCCCCTCACGCACGCGCACCATCAGCACCACGTCGGAATCGTTGGGAGTCATCACGCGCAATGCTACTGCACACAGTGAAACACCGCAACGTCGCGGAAGTTTCCCCGGCCGTGTCCTTGCGAATCAAGGCAGGCTGTGGCCGAACCGGTCAAAACGTGGTAGGTAGTGCCGGTCGTGGTCGAACGACATCGCCACCAAGGTTGCGCGGCCCAGAATGCGGTCGCGTGACACGAACCCGAAATAGCGCGAATCGAAACTGTTGTCGCGGTTGTCGCCCATCACGAAGTATTTGCCTGCGGGAACCTCTACCGGCCCGAAAGATCGCATAGCTCGTTGCTGCGGTTGGATCATCAGGGAGTGTGTTTTCCCCGAGAGAGTCTCATTGAGAACCAACCCTGCCGCAACGTTGTTGTTGACCAATGCATACGATGCTGTCTCGTCGTTGATGACGAGATGATCGTTCCGTAATTCGATGCGGTCACCCGGCACCGCGACAACGCGCTTCACAAGCCGAATCCCGTCCGCCGGCGACGGGAACACAACGATGTCACCGCGCTGCGGATCAGCCCACTTGGCCACCTGCCAGGTGGTGAACGGAACCTTGAGGTCGTACGCGAGCTTGTTGATGAAGATACGGTCACCCACGAGGATGGTCGGTATCATCGAGCCCGTCGGCACGTCATTCCAATCCGCCACCGCCGACCGCAACGGCGCAAGAATAGCCACAGCCACCACCGCAGGCAAAATCCATTCACGCCAGAAGATCCGGAGTCGTTGTTTCATGCGGATTGGACAGGGCGCAGGGGTGGTTTGTTCAAGGAAACTCTACCACTTCACTTTCACAGTGCGTTTCTGGCCCACCCGGTCGACGAACGAGACTTCGCCGTGCTGCTTGCCGTATTCGTGGAGTTCCTTGGTGATCTTCACGTCGAAACAGCAGTACTCGGCGATCTCCAGGAGCCGGCCCTCTTTCCACCACTTCAACGCTTGCAGACCGTCGGCAATCTTCGGCGCGTTGAGTGTCGACTTGGCTACGGCATCGAGCGAGACCCGGTGGCCAAGCTTCTGTTCGAGGTCCACCATCAGATCAAGTGTCGGCGTTGAATGCAAATCCAGCGGGGTGTAACCGTGCAGCACCTCGTAATCGAAATTGATGATGTTGAAGCCGATCACTTTGTCCGCGCGGGTGAGCTGCCTCACCAAATCGGCGACCTGCTCTTCCGAAAAAATCCGATACTGCCCGTCAGCCGTGTTGTAGGTGACGCCGACGGACATTTTCATGTCGCGCTTCTTGTCCCAGCCGCCGACTTCGGCCGCGCTCTTTTGGGTTTCCAAATCGAAGTAAACGATGTTCGCCATGTTTACAGTGTCATCCGCGGCAGGCCGAGCGTGCGCATTGTGTGCAAGCCGGGCCGACATTCCACCAAGCGGGAAAGCGTGTTCACCAGAATAGCCGGCGTAGCCACGTCGCCCGGGACGCCGCCTTCGATCACCAACCGCAACGGCGGTTCGCCGACAATCTCGATCACGTCGCGTGGATTCGGCGCACCCACATACATCTGCAATTCCAACGTGATCACTTCCTTACCACCGCGCAAACCACGCGCAAACTGTCGCACGCCAGCAACACCGCCTTCCGCCACGGTAAGAAACTCCGTCTTAACTGTCTTGGTGGCAATCACGGGCGCAAGGCTCTCATTCAGTTCGTCCAGCGCCCAGCCCAGTCCGTCCGCGAGAAAAACCAGTGACTCCGCCAGGCCAACGTGGCCGACCTTGCGCTGCTCACTTCGGGCATTGAATTCTTCTTCGCTCAACGCCGCGCCCACCTTGCGCTGCAGCGCCTCGCGTCGCGTCCCGGCATCAACTACGCGCAGCACACGGACCGCTTCAATACGCTGGCAGGCCATCGTCAGCAGCAGCGCCAGCGTGTCCATCACCAAACCGGGATTCACACCCGTGCCGACCACGGCCGCCGCTTTCTGAATGCATAAGTCGTCCAACTTCCCCGCGAGCACTTTGTGCCGGTAATACGGGAACAACGCCTCCTCGCAAGAGGTCACACAATGCAAACCCGCGCGCACAATTTCCGTGAGCTGCTCGTAGGCCTCGACGAAACTCGACGTCGTGCAATGAATCACCACATCGGCCTGGGTCTGCGCAAACAGAACGACCGGCTTGTCAGTCACAGCCACGCCAAGCTTGCGGTCAAGACCGATCACTTCACCCAGGTCCTTGCCAGCCAGCTTCGGATCACGATCGACCGCGCCGACCAGTTCGATCCCCGGTCGGCTCGCCGCCAACCGGGCCGCCGCGCGCCCAATGGCACCCAGTCCATATTGAATCACACGTATCGGTTCGGTCATAACAGTCCTCGCCTGGTGTCTTGTAGCGCCTTGCTACGCTCGCAGCAACGAAAAAGCCTGCGGAGGTATCGATGCATCCCTATTGCCGATTGCCTGCAGCTTAGCACGCGTTTCAATGCCCGATCTCGCGCATGCTCCACTTGCCGCCCTGGTCGTCCTCCACATCGATGCGAGCGGTCGGATCGAGCACGGGAGCGCCATCCACGAGAAACCGATAGACGTATCGCCCCCGCGCCAGTTCCGTCCGCAGACTCCACACACCATCGAGGCCCTTGTGCAAGGCGCGGGTCATCGGTTTCGCATCATCTTTGACCAAACAGACGAGCACACGAACCTCTTGTGCCTCGGGGGCATTGAGTCGGAACGTCGTGTGTTTGGTAATGGAACGGTAGGCCTGCCTCATGACAATAGGATGATTTTAGGGCGGCGCAGTTCCACGATAGCGAATGATATGCACTTTTTCGAGGGTGACGAGGCCGTCGCCCAGCATTTTGTCGAGTTCGGGCAGGAACGCCTTGATCCTCTCTTCCTTGTCCACAATTTCGATCAAGATCGGTAAATCTTCACTGAGCCGGAGGATTTTCGCAGTGTGCAGGTGTGAATTGGCGCCAAACCCCATCGGGCCGCGCAGCACGGTCGCGCCCGCCAGGCCCATCTCACGCGCCTTGATCACAATGGCTTCGTAGAGTGGCTGGTGATGCCACTTGTCGAGTTCACCGAGATAGATTCGCAAAAGAGAGCCTTCGCCTTCGAGTTTCATAGTGCGCCTCCATGGAATTTCGCCTGCAACGCGCGCCCACAGACCCAGCCGAGATAAACGGCGAGCAAGCAGAGCACGTTGGAGCCGACGATGTTCAACGTGACCGCCAGCCACTCTCCGTCTCGCGCCAGATTGAGCGTCTGCAGCCCGTAGCTGGAAAATGTGGTGTATCCGCCGCAGAAACCGATCATGAGGAAATCGCGCCACTCAGGCTTGAGCCCCGCGCGCCCCGTCGCCGGACCGCTGACGGCGGCGATCACACCGATGGCGAAACAGCCGCTGACATTGACGAGGAGCGTACCGAGCGGAAAGACCACCGCCCACGGATAGTGTTTCGATTGATGCTCGGAGATGACGCCGTTCAGGCCGTACCGGGCCAGCGTCCCGAGCGCTCCTCCAAAAAACAGTAGTAACAATCTGAACATGTCATCCTCTGTGCGTTGGTAGGAGTCATCAGTCCCGAAAGCATCCGGGACGGTTGCAGGCGAACCCCATCGCCGGTTCCAATTTGCATGAAAGCGCCACGAAACTCCAGATGTAAAACACGATCCGAGATAACGGGTCAAAGGCGAACACGGCGATGCAGGCAGGGACATCTGCAGATGCCTGAAACCAATGGTCGTGTAATTATTATCCTCCCTTTCGTCTTCACGCTGATCTTTCACTATCCACTACATTGACGAGCCCATTGGGGAATTGACGTTGTTGTTATTTGACCACGCTGGTCAACAACCGGCGGAACGCAGCGCTGAATGGGACCCGACGAAACTACGTAACCAGTTGTAAAAATGCTGTTTGCGCATATCGCGGAGACACATGGCATAGGGACTGCAAACACTCGCGACCATGCGAGGCTTGTTACCCGCAGCGGTGTCGTGTTCCTGTGTTTTCGCCCAAGTTCAGGCGCAACCGCAACCGCTTTCGGGAATCCCCGTCTCCTATCGCGACGGGTTGTTGTGGGTATGCCTCGGTGCTGCGGGGTCACGATCAATACGAGATCACGTAGCTTTGGAATAGCCGACGAAGACGCAGAAGTCCAACGTACTAACCCAATAAACGGAGGAGATGAAGGTGAGGACCAAACAATGTAAGGCCGTATGGATCGGCATTGCCGCGGCGGTGTTGATCATGAGAGGTGTTCCTGTCGTCCGCGCGGACGACGCGGACTATAAGACTCTCTACGAAGAACAAAAGAAGCGTAGCGACGACCTGGAGAAACGGATTTCCGCGCTGGAAGGTGCCAGCACGCAAAATGTTGCCGTGGCCAAGGCGGACATCACGCAGAAATCGCTGGATTTCCTCGGTCAGACTGAGATCAGCGGCTTCGTATCGTCGTCGTATCTGTACGACTTCGACAGTACCCATGGATCGAGGACAGTGGCTGGGCGCTCCTTTGACACGCATGCCAACCAGTTTGCGCTGAACAAGTTCAAATTGGCACTGGAGAAACCCATCGACTACAACCCCACAAACTGGGTCGCTGGTTACCGTGCGGACTTGATCTTCGGTCAGGACGCGGCGGTGATCCACTCTACCAGCCCGCATGGTGGCACGTTTAACTTGGGGACGGACGGTGATCTGGAACAGGCCTTCGTCGACCTCAACATCCCGATCGGCAACGGGCTGAAGGTCATCGTCGGCAAGACGGTCACCCTTATGGGCGTGGAAGTCATCGAAGAGGTGGCCAATCCGAACTGGTCCGAAGGCAATCAGTTCCTCTTCGTCGAGAACTTCACCCAAACCGGCGTCCAACTGGCCTACAAGTGGAACGATAAGATCGACACGGAGTTTGTGGTGTTTAACGGTTGGGATCAACTGCCTGACAATAACACGGGCCTGTCGTACATGGGTCGCCTCGGGTATGCACTGGACTCAAACACGACTGTTGCTGTTTTGGGTTATGGCGGCCCTGAACAGACGACCGTATCCCTCGGCGGCACGAGCACGACTGCCAACTGGCGCGACGGTGTAGAGTTGGTCGCAAACCACAAGTTCACCGACAAACTCAACAGCTTTGTCCAATTGGACTACGGTCGTGAGCAAAAAGTCGTCGATCTCGGCGATTCCGAATGGGTTGCCGCCGGTCTCTGGCTGACATACGACTTCACAGACAAGATCGAACTGGCTTTCCGTCAAGATTACCTAAAGGACAAGGACGGCGTCCGGACTAGCGGAATCCAAGGCCTGCCGGTCTTCGCTCCAGGTAACGGTCCGGAACTCTGCAGTTCCACTCTCACGCTCAACTACAAGCCCATCGACAATGTACAGATCCGTCCTGAAGTGCGCTGGGATCATTCAGATGAGCCGGGTACGTACAACGGCAACCGTGACCAGTTCACGATTGGTATGGGTGTCGCCTATTTGTACTGATCGCAACTGGGAAGCACCGTCAACAAGGATGCGGCTAAAAAAGAAAAGCCAAACCTTCAAGACGTTGGGCATTCTGGCCCCGGCAGTGACGCTCTCCAGCGTCCTGTCGGGGTCGGTAGCCCGCGCTGCTGGAGCCATTACCAAATTGGCTGCGGCGTAACACGCGGTTGTGTTCGGGCATCTCCTCTTTCATGACCGTTTCCGGTTGCGCCGGGACCGCGCGGGTAAACGGGTCCCAAGCGACTCGATGTAGCTGACAACCAGGGACGCAATAAGACATGAAAAAAATCGAAGCGGTCATCAAGCCATTCAAGCTCGAAGAGGTCAAGGAAGCGCTCTCGGATTTCGGGATCGTGGGCATGACGGTCACGGAAGTCAAAGGGTTTGGACGACAGAAGGGCCAGACGGAAATCTATCGCGGCAACGAGTACTCCGTGGACTTCCTGCCGAAAATCAAAATCGAAGTCGTGTTGGGCGAGGACAAGGTTGATGAAGCGGTGGATGCAATCCTGAAGGCGGCCAGGACCGGCAAAATTGGCGATGGTAAGATCTTTGTGATGTCGGTCGAGGAAGTTGTCCGCATCCGAACCGGTGAAACAGCCGAAGCGGCCGTGTGAATTAAGAATAGCCGGGTTCATGCAGACCGCCCCTTGACGACTCAGCGCCTAAAGCCCGAGTGGCCCAACATCTAATCTATTGCGCCACAAATACTTGCTTACATTGACACACGAGGGCGCTGTGCTATGCTTTCACACTTATTGCCGAATCCGTGTACGTCGCACGGAACGGGGGACCCGGGTAGTTCGGGGCGAATTTCGGTCATTGTACCGCAACAGGCTAGCCTATTCTTCTCAGCCTGAGCCCGTCAGCTAACCTCGTAGGCAAATCGAGAGGAAACTTGATTTGCACCATGGATAACTCGGTCTCCGAGCCGAGACTGCCGCGTCTCATGCGGTCGCGGTTGAAGCGAATGCTGTTTGGCGCGCCACGCAACCTCCACGACCCGTCCCTCGGTCACAAGATTTCGTTGATTGCCTTCCTGGCCTGGGTCGGCTTGGGCGCGGACGGACTGTCATCTTCAGCCTACGGACCCGAAGAGGCCTTTCGCGCCCTGGGCAGTCATCTGTACCTGGCAGTGTTGCTGGCGCTGGCGACGGCAGCAACCGTGTTCATAATCTCCTATGCCTATAGCCGCATTATTGAACACTTTCCCGGCGGTGGTGGCGGTTATGTCGTGGCAACGGAATTGCTCGGCTCCTCGGCCGGCGTAGTTTCGGGATGCGCGTTGCTGGTGGACTACGTCCTGACAATCACGGTCTCCATCGCGGGTGGCGCGGACGCGCTGTTCAGTTTGTTGCCGGTTTCCTTACAGTACTTCAAGCTGCCGTTGGAGTTTACGGCGATCCTCTTTCTGGTGTTGATGAACATGCGGGGCGTCAAGGAATCGGTTTCGATCCTGGTACCGATTTTCCTGACGTTTGTCGCGACCCACATCATCTTGATTTTCGGTGGCTTCCTCTTTCACAGCCGCGATCTTCCAGCCGTGGCACACGAGGTCCGCAGCGGTTTCGGCCAGGGCCTGAGCCAGTTGGGAATGTGGGGCATGTTCCTCCTGTTTCTACGCGCCTACTCAATCGGTGGCGGTACGTACACGGGAATCGAAGCCGTTTCGAACGGCCTGGCCATCATGCGCGATCCAAAGGTGGAAACCGGCAAACGAACGATGCGCTATATGGCGATCTCCTTGGCGGCGACCGCCGCCGGGTTGTTGTTCTGCTATATGCTCTTTCGCGTGTCGCCTGTGGAAGGCAAGACGCTCAACACGGTGCTTGCAGAGCGATTCGCCGGCTCATTCAAGATCGGGGCCCTTCCCGTCGGCTTGTGGTTTGTGGGAGTAACCATCTTTTCGGAGGCGGTGCTCCTGTTGGTGGCAGCGCAGACGGGCTTCATAGACGGGCCGCGCGTGATGGCCAACATGGCCATCGATTCCTGGTTGCCACGCCGGTTCGCCGCGTTGTCGGACCGCTTGACCAGCCAAAACGGCGTCTTGCTAATGGGTGTGGCTGCAGCCGCGGCGTTGGCCTATACGCGCGGTGATATCCACGTTTTGGTGGTCATGTACAGCATCAACGTCTTCGCCACGTTTTCGCTTTCCGAATTCGGCATGGTGCGCTTCTGGGTACGGCATCGCCAAACCGACAAGAAATGGCTGCAACACCTGGGTGTACACGCCACTGGTTTGGTGCTGTGTCTTTCCATCCTCACCGTCATGCTCACCATGAAGATCAGGGAGGGCGGCTGGATTACCCTGGTGATTACCTGTCTGTGCATCGCCGGATGTTTTGCCATCCGTCGTCATTACCGGGCCTTCACACAACGGCTGCGCCAGGTGGAGTCTTCGCTGGAGGATATTCCGAGTGATCCCACCAAAGTCACGCCGCCGTTCGACCCGAAGAAACCAACCGCCGTCATCCTGGTCGGCGGCTTCGCAAGGCTCGGCGTCCATTGCCTGCTCAATGTGTTTCGGATTTTTCCGCTTTCATTCACCAACGTGATCTTTATTTCCGTTGGCGTGCCCAATTCCGATTTCTTCAAGGGTGGCAGCCACGTGGAAGAACTCGTGGAGCGGACCCAAACATCCCTGGATCGCTACGTGGAAATGGCCAATCGTCTCGGTATCCCCGCCCAGTCAGCCTACCGCATCGGCACCGACGTCGTGCAAGAGGTCTCGGAAGCCTGCGTCGAACTGGCTAAGAAATACCCGCGGGCTGTTTTCTTTGCGGGTGAAGTCGTCTTCGACGAACCGAAATGGTTCGACCGCATCCTGCACAACGAGACAGCGTTCGCCATCCAGCGGCGGCTGCGTTTTGCGGGCGTGCCGATCGTCGTCTTGCCGATCCGCCTGTTCCGCAAACAAAACATCACCTCGTCTCCCGCCCCCGCATGAATCAATGAAGCGCGGGTCGCTCGTGGCGCTTGCATTTTGATAACGACCCGTTAGTCTGACAGGCTTAGGTGGGTCGCTAGGGCGTCAAAATGGTGGATGAAAAAAAAATAAACTCCGCTTCCTCGGATGTCACTTTATCTCAGCGGGTGAAGGCGGTACTCATTGGCCGCTCTCTCAGCCCGCATGATCGCTCTGTCTTTCACAAGCTCTCGCTGATTGCATTCTTCGCCTGGGTGGGACTGGGCGCTGACGGCCTGTCATCATCCTGCTATGGGCCGGAGCAGGCGTTTCGGGCGCTGGGATCGCACCCGTACCTCTGCGTCTTTGTCGGGCTGGCTTCAGCACTGACCGTGTTCATCATCAGCGCCAGCTATTCGCAAATCATCGAATTGTTCCCGACCGGAGGCGGCGGCTATCTCGTCGCGAGCAAATTGCTCGCGCCCACCGTCGGTATGGTTTCCGGCTGCGCGCTGCTCATTGACTACGTACTGACGATCACGATCTCCATCGCCAGTGGCGCGGATGCCCTGTTCAGCTTTCTGCCGGAATCGTGGCTGCCGTACAAACTGACCCTCGCCTACCTCGGGGTGTTGGTGCTAACGCTACTGAACCTCCGTGGCGTGAAAGAGTCGGTGGTGACCCTCGTTCCCGTCTTCATGGTCTTTGTCATCACGCACGTTTTCGTGATCCTCTACGCGCTGATTGTGCATGGGAGCGATTTCGGCCAGGTCTTTACCGCTACGGCGGATGCTGTCCGTCAAGCGCATGGCGAGCTCGGATTGCTTGGAATGCTGATGCTAATGTTGCGCGCCTACAGCCTTGGCGCGGGTACGTACACGGGCATCGAAGCCGTTAGTAATGGCATGCCCATTCTACGGGAACCGAAGGTACAGACCGGTAAGCGGACGATGCTCTACATGGCCACTTCGCTGGCGTTCACCGCCACGGGACTGATGTTCGCCTATCTGCTCTTGCATGTGAACGTTCAGAAGGGCAAGACGCTCAACGCGGTGTTGTTCGAAACATTGACCGCCAACTGGGGCGCCGGCGCGCACTGGTTCATTTTGGTAACGTTGATTTCCGAGGCCCTGCTGTTATTTGTCGCCGCCCAGGCCGGTTTCCTCGACGGCCCGCGCGTCCTCTCCAACATGGCGCTCGACCGCTGGATGCCCACGAAATTCGCCACGTTGAGCGACCGCCTTGTGACACAGAACGGCATCGTGCTGATGGGCGTAGCGGCCTTCGGAATGATGTGGTTGTCGTCCGGCAAGGTCGAATTCCTCGTGGTGTTGTACAGCATCAACGTGTTCATCACCTTCACACTTTCACAACTCGGGATGGTCCGTCATTGGTGGATCACCGAGAAAGGAGTGGAGCATCGCCGCAAAAAACTCTTCATCAATGGTCTCGGCCTTGTCCTGTGCACGGCAATCCTCGCCCTGATGACGGTCATTAAATTCCGGGAAGGCGGCGCCATCACGATCCTCCTGACCGCCGGGCTGGTCATTATCTCGCTCCTGATTCATCGCCACTATCGTTACACCGGTCGTTTACTGCGCCGCCTCAACGACCTCGTCAAGGTTGCCGCCGTCGACACGGGAATGGACGAGCCGGTAGTAGCCAAACCCGCCCCCGATTGCGATCCAAAGGCCAAGACCGCCGTCATCCTCGTCAGCGGCTACAACGGGCTCGGCCTCCACACGCTCTACGGGGTCATGCGCGTTTTCGGTGGCGTGTTCAAGAACTTCGTGTTCGTGCAGGTCGGCATCATCGACGCGGGCAACTTCAAGGGCTCGGACGAAATCGACCGCCTCCGCAGGCACGTGCTCGACGAAATGGAACACTACGTTGACTACATGCGCGAGCACGGCCATTACGCCGAGGCTTTCTACGCGCTCGGCACCGACGTCGTGGAAGAACTGGATCAGATCGCCCCGAAGATCGTCGCGAAGTTCCCCAACAGCGTTTTCTTCGGCGGCCAACTTGTGTTCCCAAAAGACACCTTCGCCTCCCGCTGGCTGCACAACTACACCGTCTTCGCCGTTCAAAAGCGCTTCTACCACGCCGGCTTCCCCTTCGTGCTGTTGCCCATTCGCGTGTAGCCACACGCCTGCGCCTGCTTCGCAATCCATCGGCCCGACCGTGGCTCTCTCACTCCCTCTTCAGCGCTTTCACGGGATCGACGTTCGCTGCGCGATTGGCGGGCAACAGTCCGGCCAGCAGTGAAACCAGCGCCGCGCCAGCGATAAGCAGGAGACAAAACCGGGGATTCATGGAAAAAATCGAATTGGGAATGAGCAGCGCTTCTTCGGGTTCATAAACCGAGCGGCGTGCGAAGCCGATCACCCAGTGGCCGATCGCGAGCGCCAGTCCCCAACCGAGCACCATGCCAACCACGGTGCCGAGCACACCCTGCAGCATCGCTTCGCCGAGAAACAGCCGGCGAATCTCGCGCTTTGTCGCGCCCAGCGCGCGGAAAAGGCCGATGTCCGCACGGCTGTCGGATACCGTCTTTGAGGTGGTGCTCCAGACCAGACCGCAAGCCAGCCCGAGAATCAGGCCACCGAACGCAAACGCCACTTTCTTCACGATGTTCACGCTGCTGTCGAATGCGCGCGCCTGATCTTCAAACATACGCGCTCGCGTCGCGACGGAAAACCCCATCTCCTCAATGCGCTTGGCAATGGCTTCGATGTCCGCGCCCTTTTTCACCAGCACGGCGCCTTCGGTGTACTCACCTGGTTTCGGCGTGCGGCGGCCACGCTCGCCATAGACCACTTCGGTCGTTTCACGTGCGGGATTCCGCGAAGCCAGGCGGTTGCGTTGGTCGATCCACTTCTCGCACAGCGTCGCCGTTTCGAGCGGAATAAGCACCTTGCTGCCGGGACAAAACCCAACGACGCGCCCTTTCAGCGTGAGGGTCGTGTTAAAAATAGCCGTATCGTACTGTACACGGAAATTGCGCTCCATCGCGTCGTGTTGGGACACTACTTCGTCTTCGCCCAATGGCTTGAATTCGCGCTTATTGTAATCGTACTGGAATCGAGAGACCCGTGCGTAGTTGTCGCCGAGGAGGATTGTAACTTCGCGACCAAGCCAGGACTTCTCGCCCGCGGGATCGGACTCCAGTTTGCCGCGCTTCTCGTCGAAGCGGAGCCGCACATTGCGTTCCCCTACGACCAGGGGGATCGCATTGGTATTTGCGGTCACCAGCGCGCGGTCAGTTACGTACCGCAGCAACATGGGCTCTGGCACACCCTGGAATTCGGATACGCTGCGTGGCCGCTTGTCGAACCCGTTCACGCTCACCGGTTGCACCACGACGGGCCGGTCGGCTGCCTCAACCCCGGACCAGCCGCGGATCTCGTCGAACACCGCTTCGCTCAAATACTCGATCCGCTTCTTCGCTTCCCGTTTCGGCCCCTCTTCGGGCGGGAGAAGCTCGTACGGGTTTTCCCCTGCATACACGTGAATCACGTCGGGATCGATCTCTTCCGTCCAAATCGTTTTCACGGCCACATTACGCACACCTTCCATCAGTGAATTTGCCGTCACAACCACGATCACCCCGAGCGCAACGGAAATGATGGCAAATGCCGCGCGTTTCTTCCGCAACGCCAGCTTCTGCGTCGTCAACCGCAGATAATCGCGCCGCCGAATCATGCCAATTCCCCCTTCTCAATCCGGATGATTCGCTGCGCGAACCCGGCGGCCTTTTCGTCATGCGTGACCATCAATACCGTCACGCCGCGCTCGCGGTTGATCTTCTGCAGCAACTCCATCACGTGCGCACCCGTGTCGCGGTCGAGGTTCCCGGTCGGTTCATCAGCCAGGATAATCTTTGGGTTGTTGATCAGGGCGCGAGCGATCGCGACGCGTTGCGCTTCGCCGCCGGAGAGCTGATCCGGTTTGTGATCCAGTCGATCTTGCAGCCCGAATTCCGCCAGCAGCGTGCGCGCCCGGATCCGGCGGGTCCGCTCGTCCACTCCCGTAAACACCAACGGCAACGCGGCGTTGTCCACCGCCGTGTAATAATTCGGCAGATTGAAGAATTGAAAGACGAAGCCGATGGTACGGTTGCGGAAGGCGGAGATCTTTTCATCGTCCAGGCGGCTCAGGTACTCGCCGGAGACGATTACTTCGCCCGCAGTAGGCGTAAGTAAACCCGCAATGAGCTGGATAAGCGTCGTCTTGCCCGACCCGCTCGGCCCCATGATGGCCTCAAAACTTCCCTCGGCAATGCGCAAGTTAAGGTTCCGCAACGCCTGCACGCGTTCGCTCTTCAATCGGTACTCAACGCTGACATTCTCGAGACGGATCATGTCTCACGACTCAGGGTAGAGAGGCGCTTCATACAAGCCCGGCCACAACATCATTTTCCCCGCACCGACAACTTCTCGACGCCGATGTTTCCATCTTCATCGGTCGCGCGCACGGCAATGAAATGCAAGCCCGTGGCGAGAGGACCGACTTTGACTTCGAACGCTTCTTCGCGGTCGTCGAACACGCCATCTTTCGGGGCAAAAAATTTCCATTCGCCCCCGTCGACCGAGTATTCGAGGTAGCGAATTAAGCTCAGGTTGTCGCGGGCGATTCCCTTGAGAATTTCGCCGGCCGCATCATAAGAGAGTTGCTGCACCTGCGGACGAGTATTGTCAACCTTGACGGGGTCGCTGATCTTTTCGTCGGTCAGCGCCTCTCCCACAGGGTTGGATTCCTCGTCACTGGCGACAACCTTGATACGATACCAGCCGTCGGGAATGGACTCGGTGTTCCACGAATACTCGGTCTTCTTTAACGGCTTCTCCAAAAAAGCAGGCACCCAGGCGCCGTCGCCTTCAGCCTGGTAGAAGAGCCGGTAGACGAGTGTGTCGCCATCACTATCGCTGGCGCGCCAATGGATTTCCTTGATCGGCGTGGCGGGTTTTGGACGGGCCTCCTCTGTTTTGGGCGACGAGGTCGCGCGCTGAAGGGCCATACTGGCAGTGGCTTCGGTATCACCATCGTCCGATTTCAAATCGTTCGACAGCTCGGCTTTTGACTTTTCAGTCGATGGCTTTGGTTTGTCGCCTATCTCAACTGACGAGACTTCCGGCTTTTGATTCTGCATCCGGTAATACAGATCCAGCGACTCCAACATCGGGTCGGCGCCCGCGGTGAGTTGGGCCCGCACCTGGATAAACCGCGCACGCGGGCTCGCCACCTTTGTGGGCGAGGTCTTGGCAGGCTCGGCCCAGGTCGACCATGTCGAATCGGGCAACGTGGTGTTGCCGGTGCGTGTGGCGACGGCGATGGCGCCGCTACCCATCCACGAAAGGTTGCCCCACGTCGTGAGGAAACGGCAGTCATGCACTTCGCTCGTCAATTCGCCCTCGTGTGCCTTTTGTGCGTCGATACCATACGCGTTGCCGATGTTGCCGGTGCCAACGAACGCGAGCTTGCCATCACGCACCGCGAGTGTGAGCGCTTGTTGTTCGTCAAAATCAAAGAGTAATTCCCAATTCTGGCTGTCGCGGACGCGATAAACACGGCCCTGACCCGACGTGCCGACCAATGCCGCGCCTTCGCCGTCGACTTTCACATCCAAAACAGATTCATTGTCCCAGTTCGCCAGCCGGTCGACACGCCCGTCGGCATGTCGCACGTAGAGATTGCCCGCGAGCAGATTTGCCAAACGCGCTTCCGGCGGTGTCTCGCGCTCGCGCGCCACGGTTTCGGCTGTCATCGCCGCGCCGAACTGACTGCTCAACTGCTGCGTGAGGTCCTCAAACTCCGCCGCGCTCGGGCGTCGCGCCGCCACGCCTCGCGGCCGCTTGATCTTTTGCCGGTTCACGCCGATGTAAACTTCGTTGCCGTTCACCACAAGCGCCTTTACTTCGTCCTCGGCAAACTCGTGGAGAACAACACCCTTGCCCTTTTCCGCGATGCGGTAGAGCAAACCCCGGTCACTCCCGCCGGCAAGCAGCGCGCCATCGGCATCAAGCGCGAGGCACAAAATGTTCGAGTCTTCGGCAGCGTACCATTCCTCGGCCTTGCCGTCCGGGCCGATGTGGAAAATCTTCCCATCCGGGCCGGTGCCCGCGAACAGTCGGTCCTGTTTGTCCACGACCAGCGACCAGACGTACGGCGCCCGCAGTTTACAAAACGGCTCATCGATCTTCACCACGGTCGCCTTGCCGGTCGTGGAGATTTTGTAAATCTTCCCCTCCGGCATCGTCGCGGCGTAGAGATTACCATGCGAATCGAGCGCGACCGCCGTCACGGCAATCGAATCGGCCTCGAAGAGCTTCGTGGTCCGGCCATCCTTACCGAGCCCGTAGACCTCAGCCGGCGAGCCCGTCCCAAAATAAACGACGCCGTCACGATCCACCGCCGAACACCAAATTTCCTTGGCGAACTCGCCCAGTTTCGTGCTGCCATAGCCCAGGCGTAATTCACCACCGCTCGTGACGATAAGCTGCTGTATCTTGCCATGCATGAAATCCTGCGGCGACTTTAGCTCCCAGCGCTGGGTCTTGACGGCCTGGACCGTCACGGCACTGAGAAGGATGGCCAGCAAAGCTGAGAATAGGATCTTCATGCGATATTATTCCTGTCTGATTGGCACGCGAACCGTGGCCTGACCGCTGAGAACCCAGTCCGTGGGCTCCACAAGTTGCGAGATGTCCGCGGCGGCGACGACGTCAGCCGTGCTTGAATCGTCCAGAATGCCGACGGCGCTCGGCGGAAGTTTCTTCAGCAGCTTGCCATGGTATTGCATGCCCTGGCTGTGCGTCGGCGAGAGCGCGACCAAATCGGTATTGTGATGTGCTTGTTGTATGAAATCGAGAAACTCGTCAAGACTGTCGGGCGGCGCGGCGTCCGGTGGCGCGTTATTCCCAGCAACCACCGTGACGACAAGGTAATGTAACGTGTCCGTCGCCGCGGGGACGTCGATGGGAATCGTCTTCGTGACCTCGGGTCGGCCAAAGGGTTTGAGCACAATTTTAAGGGTTGTCCTTTCACCACGTTGGAGTTCCGACTTGTCAAAGTAGGCGCGTTTGATCTCCGCCGTCTGGCGCGTGAGCGCCGCGTCCACTTTCACGTCGACGCGTTTCACGGTCGGGCTGCCGAACGGGGTGTTGAACATCGCCAACAGCGGCATGAGACCCTCGATGCTCAACATACCGCCGCCGGCGCTGAAGAAAGTGTTGGTTACCGTAATGGTTCGCGACGATCCGCCTGCCTTTATGGGAGCCAGTTCCGCCCCCACAGAAATCCGCACGGTGGTGTCCTGCGAGGAACCCGACGCGGCGCTGACGGCCTGGGCGATCGCCATTAGCACAAGCTGGGGCGTGAACACCTGATTATTCATGACCTCGACATCGTAGTGCTCCGACTGCCCCGTGTCGCGATTCGCCGCGTCGATACTAACGGGGATCATCTGCGCCTGCACTTTCGCGTCGGCGACGATGCAACTCTGCCAGTCACCAACCATTGAGCCAATCTCGGCGATGGGGCTCGCCATCTTGAACGAACGCTCCAGGCTGGACATGATCGTGTGTACCTCGGCCGACACGGCAGGTGCCTGCACGGAACCGCCTTGAAAAAACGGGTGGCCGAACGCCAGGATGCGGTTCTTTTCGACGTACGTGGCCGTGCCGACCGCCGTGGCGTCCATATCGCCGCGAATCAATTGCACCCCAATCGCACCGCCGGGTTCCATATCGCCACTGTGGTGCGGCAAGGTCCTGGCGCCCGCGCCACCGGCCGCAATCGGCATCATGCCACAACCCATAAACTTCGAGGCAAACCGTTCCAGCACGCGCGAACTGAAGCCACCGAGCGAAAGGGGTGTCAACAACGGATGTGGCGCGCCGAAACTGTCCGTGGTTTGTGCGAATGCGGCGTTCGGCAGGGCAAATGGCGCGGCCATGGATGATGTCTGACCGAGCGACACGGACGCGTTGATGGTCGACGGGGCCACCGTGGGCAGTTTCAGTTCCGCCATCATATTATGGATGGGCGTGACGCCGGCCAGTGGATCGTTCTCGAACGTCCAGCCGTAGGCGAGGGCCCCAATTAGTTTCCCGTCGATGTATACCGGGCTGCCGCTCATGCCCGCGATGACTTTATGTTTCTCCAGGTCCGCGCCGCTCAAGCGGATGAGAATCATATCTTGTTTGGGTAACGCGTTTCGCAGGACGCCGATAATCTCGACGTCAAAACGCTCGGGCTTGGTCCCCTTAAACACCGATAGACCGTAGCCCTTCATGCCCGGACCGAGCTGCTCGGGCCGCAACGTGTCAGCGGCCACAGCCGGACGCAGCGCCCCCAGCAGCAAAAGGAGCAAGAGCGTGAGCGCTTTCATCATGGCGTTGGGTCTTTGGACGCCGGCGCGGCGGTTTGCGCTGAGACAGGGGCGTCCGCCGTTTTGTCTTTGGGCTGCTCGAAAACAAAACGCGAAACCTTGTCGTAATACAAATCGAACGAATCCAACGAATGGACAAAAGCGTCGCAGTGGGCGCCGTGAATCTCAACGAGTTCCTTCGGTTCATGCGCTAGCGCCCAGAGGCGGTGGGAATCATTGAATGGCACCACATTGTCTTCGGTGCTGTGGATAATCAAGATCGGCATGTGCACGTCGCGGATATTGGTCACGGAATCGAATTTATTGCGCAGCAGAAACTGCCACGGGATCAGGGGCCAGGCTTCCTCGATCTTTTCGATGACCGAGGCAATCGCGCCTTCCGTGATCAGGCCCGCTGCCGGTACCTTCTTCGCTGCCAGGTCGATCGCTACTGCCGCGCCCAGGTCTTCACCATAGAGGTAGAGGCGTTCGGGGTTCACGTGGCGGTTGTCCCTCAGGTAAAAGTAGGCGGCGAGGGCGTCGCTGGCCAGTCCGCTTTCGCTCGGGGTGCCACCGCTTTTACCGTAACCGTGGTAGTCGACGGTGAACACATCCAGGCCCATGTCGTGAAGGAGGTGGACCTTTGGGAGATAGTCGCTGATGTTACCGACCCCTCCATGAAAGAAGAGCAGCGTCGGAGTCGATGCGTTGGTCATGGGTGGGTCCTCCGGCGCGTGCGCCGGGACAAACCACCCTTGAATGTTGACACCGTCGTCAGTTGTCAGGGCGATGTTGTCAAAGGATAGCTTGGCCTCGCGGGGCGTTTTCTTGATAAACGGACTGGGCGCGTAAACGAACTGCTGCTCGTAGTTGTGCATGACGAGGTAGACCCCGCCCACCAAGAGCAGAAGCAGCGTTAACCGGAGTCCGGATCGCGTTCCGCTTTTCATGAAAAAGTAAGCATACCCTAGGTTGCCCAGTACATACTGGCAATTTGTAGTGGCGTGCAATCCGAAAATCTGCCTGATCTGCGGACCCGCCAGGATCTGCCTGTCTCCTGGATACGCATTCCTCCTAACCCATCAACCAGGGTACAGATCTGTGGCGCTGGGACCGGTAATGTGGACACGAATCACGAAGCCTATTGCGCAAATCTGCTTGCCGCTGTTGTCATTACATCCTCAACTGCTTGCATTTTGTGCCGAAATACGACTGAAAACCCTTTATTTTTCTCAATTCTCACCAGCGGCATATTCCATGCTCAATTGTGTTGCGTTGACGGTGAGACGCTCCCATGGCGCAATCAACGGCCATCAAACTTGACGTTCGGGAGTGGTCCCCACGCGCACTACTTTACGGACTGGCGCTGGCGATCACGTTCTCGTATATGCTCATCGGGCGGCTCTACAACGGTAACGATTCATGGGTCCAGGTCAGTTTGCCATTAAGCAGTGCCTCCTTGCTCCTGGTCTCACTCGCCGCTGCCGAAACCTACCTCCACGTCCGGCGCACGCAGCGAAACCACGAAGAACTGCAGGCGACTCGCTCCCGTGAGATCGAGCTTTCGCAACGGCTCGCCTTCCAAAGGCAATCCACGCTCAACCAAATTACCCGCGCCTTGATTGACAAACTCGATGTCGCTCAAATCTCACCGGAAATACTCGAAAAAATCGCTCAGTTTTTTGAGGCTGACGTCGTCGGGGCATGGATCACGGAGAAGAACGGCCAGTCGCACTTCGTCCTCAAGGGGGCCTTCGGCTTCACGGCGCACAGCGTCGAGCAACTTGAGGCGACTGAGTGGTCCTTCCCCGCATTTGAGCAGGCTCACCAGCTTATCCTGAACAACCTGGCGCAAACAGGGCCCGACCCGCTCGTTGATGTCTGCAAGCGTGAACACATTGTCTGCGCCGCCCTAAATCCTGTCATTCGTCGCAACGAACTCGTCGGCCTCATCGGCGTCTTCTACCGCAACCCGCGCGACATCTCGCCGTCCCTCGCCGCGGAAATGTTGACCGTCGCCAACATCATCGCCAGCGCCGTGCAAGCCGAGGAGTTGTACCGCGACCTCGTACAGGTACAGAAAATCGAGTCCATCGGCGCGTTGACCAGCGGCATCGCCCACGATTTCAACAACGTCCTCGCGGCGATTCTCGCCTGCGCGAGCTACGTCAAGCTGCAAACCGATCCCGCCAGCCCGACCTATCGTTACCTGGAAGCGACGGAAGCCAGCGCGCACCGCGGTGCGGCTCTGACAAAGCAGTTACTTGCCTTTGCGAGGCGCGAGGTCCCGCGCCTCGCTGTTGTCAACGCCAATGACTGCATCGAGCAGACTTTGAAGATGCTCGAACGCAGCTTCGACAAGTCGATTCTTATTCAGCGGCAGTTTGCCAAAAACCTTCACTGCATCGAGGTTGATCCCTCGCAGCTTGAGCAGATCTTCCTCAACATCGCCGTCAACGCGCGTGATGTAATGTCCGAGGGCGGCATGTTCACCATCACGACCCGCAACGTCCATCTCGAGGCGACCGATCCGTTCCGCCCCGCGCTCTCGTTGCCCGATGGTGACTATGTGGTTCTTGGGTTCCGCGACACGGGCTCGGGCATGGATGCCGCCACGCTCTCGCACATCTTCGAGCCGTTCTTCACCACCAAGCGACCAGGCAAGGGAACGGGACTTGGACTTTCCCTGGTGCTGAGCATTGTGAAGGGTTTCGGTGGCGAGATTCGCGTTGAATCGCAACCGGGGATGGGAACGATGTTCGAGATTTTCCTCCCGGCCACGAAGAAAGCGCCGACCGCCGCGCCTGTGCCGCCGCCAACAACTGTGCGCGGCGGCCAGGAGTGCATCCTGCTCGCCGAAGACGAAGAAGTCATCCGCGAAATGGCACAGATCGGTCTCGAATCGAAGGGTTACAAAGTGTTCAGCGCGCCGGATGGCGCCTCCGCGCTCTCCATGTATCGCGAGCGCCAGAAGGACATTGATTTGGTAATTGCAGACATGGTGATGCCGCGGATGAGCGGTTCTGAATTATTCGCGCGCATAAAGGAGATCAACCCGGACGTGCGTGTGATCGTCTCCAGCGGTTACAGCCACGACCAGGAGGGCCAGCGCATGTTACGCCATGGCTGCCTGGGCTACCTGCAAAAGCCCTACAACATCGAGTCGCTCAATCATCTCGTCCGTTCGGTGCTCGACTCGGGATTGTAAAGACAACTCACTCCCGGTTTTCACGAGTCAACGGTACAAACATGACCGGGGCGACGTCGCGGGTCGTAACGCCGCCATCGGTGCTCTTTTCTACGAGCAACAGGGATTGCTGATCCTGGCCATCGCCCACCGGAATTACCAGGCGGCCACCCGGTTTGAGTTGCTCGACCAGCGGCGGTGGGACGTGATCAGCAGCAGCGGTCACGACAATCGCGTCGTACGGCGCGTGCTGGGACCAGCCGAGATAGCCGTCGCCCTGCTTCACCTGAACGTTCTCGTAACCGAGGCGCCGGAGGAGTTCGGCGGATGTTCTGGCCAACGGTTCAAGGATTTCGATCGAATAGACCTCCGCGCCGACTTCCGCGAGAATTGCCGCCTGGTATCCCGAGCCTGTCCCCACTTCAAGCACCTTCGCGCCCGGCTGGAGCTTCAGCAACTCGGTCATCAACGCGACGATGTAAGGCTGCGAGATTGTCTGGCTATACCCGATGGGGAGCGGATGGTCTTCATAGGCGGCGTCGGCCAAATGCTCGGGCACGAATTCATGCCGCGGGACTTTGCTCATCGCGGCGAGCACCCGGGCATTCGTAATGCCGCGCGATTCGATTTGCTCACGAACCATGGGATCGTAGTTCGCCGACAAATCAGCCATCCTCTCTGCCCATTGCCACATCAGCCGCGTGGCGGCCGACCAGTTCAGGAAAGATTTTCTTCCGGCGCCGACTTCCCGCCGGACTTTCGGGCAAGGTATTCCTCCACGCGCAGCAAACCATCCTGGCCGGCGCGGCGGATCACCTTGAGCAGGTTGTCCATCGATGAAACCTCTTCGAGCTGTTCCTTGACGAACCACTGCAGGAAGTTGTCCGTGGTGTAATTGACTTCCTTCTTGGCCAGATCGACCAGCTTGTGAATCTGGTTGGTCACCTCGACCTCCCAGTCGAGCGACAATTTCACGGCCTCCTCCGCCGACGCGAACTTGCCCTTCGGCGCCTTGACGGCAGGAATGACGACTTCGCCGTCGGTCTCGACAACGAACTTCACAAACCGCATCGCATGATCGCGTTCTTCCTTGGCCTGCTCGTAGAAGTGCGCCGCCAACTGCGGCAGTGCCTCCAAGTCGAAGTGCGCGGCAATCGCCACATACTGCAGCGAAGCGCCAAATTCATTGCCAATTTGCTGGTTAATGGCGTCGTTGATCTTCTTACTGATGAGCATAGTACCCTTAGGATGCTGCGACCGATGGCTGAATGCAATTCTATTCTAGAACTGCCGCGGGGGCAGGTCCGGCCTCGGGGCATGGGGATCGGGAACATACATCTTGTTCTTGGCAAGAACCATGGCCTGTCGCGCGTGGATCATGGCGAACTCGCCAAAATCCTCGCGCTGTCCAATCTGATACAGTTTGATCGCTTCCAGCACAGCCCCCTGCCCAACTTCATGGAGCGACTGGGGGCTCACTTGTCTCTCCGCGATCTCGCTCGCCTGGACGCGCAATAATGGATCCATGATCCGCAGAATCTCCTCGCGCGCGCCGCGTCCAAAGATTCTCCGGGCCTTCTTGACCAGGCGAACATCGACATCGCCGTCTGCGGCCTTGCTCTCACGCAATACTTGGTAGTCTATGCGAATCATGGATTTTTGCTTCTCAGTGCCCATACTGTAGCAATTCAAATGCCTGCTCCTGTGTAAAAGTACAGTAAAAATTTGCTCTTGGTCAGGAGGGTGCGTTCGTCAAGAAATACCCGACAAACGCGATCAATTCTCACCCTGCATCTTCTGCGCTATCCAGCCAACTGTGCGTTCCATCACCGGCATCGACATCAGCACGCTGATATGCCCATGCCGCGGCCGCCACAACTCCGTACCACTCCACGCGCGGTGAAGGTCCTCCACCGTTCCAATCGGGGCGAACAAATCGTGTTCCGAACCGATGAGCAGGATATTGTTGTGCGCAACTTTCGGTTGATGATTCGTCAAATTCAACCGGTCGAGTCTTACTCGTGCGCCACCGAGACTGCGGCGAATGGGTGCGCAGAAATCCAGCTCCGCAATCACGCGGTCCATCCGCGATACCGGCGACATCAGCACCGCGCAGTCAATGCGCGCGTCCTCGCAGGTCAGTAGCCCGCTCAACCATGCGCCGAGCGAAATGCCCCACAGGCCGATCCGCGGACAGCCCTGTTCCTCCAGCCACGCGATCAGCGCCCGCGCATCCGCCAGGGATTGATGGGCCGCCTGCACCACGTGCACCAGGTCGCCCGAGAGAAAGTTGTGGATCGCTTTTTTGCCGCGCGGCTTCCGGCGGGTATGGTACGGCAACGCGAACATCGCCACGTTCACACCCTGCTTCACCAACCGCCGCGCCAGGTGCGGGAACAGGACGTGATAGCCCGCTTGCATGTTCCAACCATGAAGCAGAATGACCACCGGCTTGTCCTGCCACCGTTTGCCCGTTGTGAAAAGCCGGCCATGCACCGTGTTGTTCCGCTTCGAGGGTGAAACTACCGATGAAGTAAACTGAAACGCGCGCTTGGTGGTAAATCGCAAGTCGTGCGGAGCCACAACGGAATCGCCGAAGAAATCAGGGTCCTCTAACAGCGATTCAACCTGCGCCACTTGTCCGACCGCGCCCACACCACGATGCACGCTCAACCGCGCGAGTTGAATCGAACACCAGTCCAGAGGTTTTGCCAGGGCTGCTCGCACAATTAAACTTACTCTCGATTGCTCGCTTCCACAAATCGCTCCAGCTTCTCCAGCGCGGTGCCGCTGTCGATCAATTCCACCGCCGCGTTCCATCCGCTCGCAAAGTCGGTCACCTTTTCGGCAACCACCAGCGCCGCCGCCGCGTTCAACAGCACGATGTCGCGCCGCGCCCCGCGGTCCTTGCCGCCCAGCACTTCCCGTACAATGCCCGCATTCACTGTCGCGTCGCCGCCGACCAATTCTCCCGGCTTCACCGTCACACCGCGCCACGAAGTGTGCGGCACTCGGAAATCGCGCTCGGTCTGCTCGATGCGTCCCGCCCACAACTCCGCCATCGTATTGACCCCCATGGTGGACAACTCATCGAGCCCGTCGCCATGCACGACCAGCGCGTGTTTCACTTCGAGCAGGCGCAGCACCTCCGCGAACTTGCCCACCAGTCCGCGATCGAATACGCCGACCAGTTGATGTGTTGGGTGAGCTGGATTGACCAACGGCCCGAGAATATTGAAGACGCTTCGCTGCTTGCGCTCGGCCAGCTTGCGCCGCACCGGCGCGATGGACTTGAATGCAGGATGATAATGCGGCGCGAAGAAAAACGTCACGCCAGTAGCTTCCAGGCAATGCCGCGCTACCTCGGGTGACAGTTCGATCTTCGCGCCCAGCGCCGTCAAGACATCCGCGCTGCCGCACTTGCTGGTGATCGCCCGGTTGCCATGTTTCGCCACCGCCACGCCCGCTGCCGCCACAACGAAAATCGCACACGTGGAAACATTGAAGGTGTGCGACATGTCCGCGCCTGTCCCCACCACGTCCAATACCACCCCGCCGAATTTCGCGGGATCAATCTGCGGATCAACCGCGCGCGAACGCAGTTCGAGCGCAAACGCCGCGATCTCCCCGGCCGTCTCGCCCTTGCGCGCCAACGCCGTAAGAAAGTCCGCCTTCGCGTCCTCAGGGACCGCCTCGTCCAGCAACGCCCGCATCGCAAGTGACACGTCCTCACGCGAAAGCTCCGCGCCCGCCGTCGCCTTCTCGGTCAATTTGTCCAACGCCGCCATAAGCTGAAAGTTTATCATAACCCTTTTAGGAGGGCCATGCGGAGCCTGTCCTGAGCGAAGCCGAAGGATCGTAGCCGTCTGCTGAGACACCTAAAACCACCAATTTTTTACCTGTAACGCTGCAAAAAGGCACTCAAAACACCCCTTAAGCCGAGTCGGACGAGACGCCGCTGTCGTGTGCGGCAATTGGGTTCGTTTTCGAAAACGAACCCAAATATTTTGGCCGATTTTTTATACTACAATCCACTGCGGCTAAGATAGATAGCCGTTGTTCTTCATGCGAAAAAATTGGGTTCGTTTCGCAGAAACGTATATTGGTCCCGAAGCTCGGCCTTCGAAGCGTCCTCGCGAAGTAGGCTCGCACCGTAGCCAGAGCGAAGGCGGATCCCCCTTGGAGTGCTGCGACTCGTCTCAGCTTTGCCGTTCTGTCCGCCGCTCGCCATCAGCTTCAATTCATAATCCACGCGCTGACTATACCCATCCCGGCACACTGCGTCCAGTAAAATTATCGATTTGCGATAGACCGCTCCTCCAGATGGGGTCATACGAAGTGCGACCTTTAAGATACTGATGGAACGCAGCGAGTGCTACACGTTACGTCAAGGTGTGATGATGAGACCTGATTTCTCGCCAAGAAGCGCCAAGCCAACGGCCATTCACCGAGTTCCCGATAACAACGCGCCCTTCAGATCTTCAGCGTGAAAAGACTTACATATGAATTCATAACACGGGCCATCGTCAAAGTAGACCATGAGATGGCAAAGCCCGCCGCTTTGAGCCCCGCGCCGGCTGAGTCGTGTGGATATTTCGCTCAGACAATCAGTTTCCCCGAGGTCAACTACTTGACCGTAAGCGTCCACCATTTCGCCCGTGCATGACAAATGGTACGTAACCCGATACGTCTCTATGCCAGCGAAAAACATCCTATATCCGTGCTCCCCTCGCTTGTCAAAGAGGCAGCTCACGACGCAAGTACGGTGATTGAGCTCCTCAATCTGGTCGTCTGCGCGCCGATGTCGGGTCTGGAATCTTCCACAATGTCTTTGTCACAGCCATTGGGATCAGGCCTCAACATCAGACAATTCGGGTGTCATTTCGTTCGTAGCTCCTCATCACATCGTACGCCGTTGCCTAATCCAGTCAAGATCACGGTTGTTCCGCCACGGAAGCGTCTCGCCAAAGCCCGAAAAGCAAAAGGAGCAGACCCACAGGTCCGCTCCTTCGCTCTCAAAATGAATTACCCTACGACTTGCTGGCGGGTGCGGCGACGGGGTCGATGTTGACGCGGCGACTCTGCTTGTCGAAGCGGACCTGGCCATCGATCAAGGCGAACAGGGTCCAATCGCGACCGATGCCGACATTCGTGCCGGCGACAAAGCGGGCGCCACGCTGGCGGATGATGATGCTGCCGGCGGTGACGGTCTCACCGCCAAATCGTTTCACGCCAAGACGTTTGCTGACGCTATCGCGGCCGTTTCTTGAACTTCCTTGACCTTTTTTATGTGCCATGACTGGTTACTCCTGAACGGCCACTACTATACAATAATCTCTTTGATTTTCAAAACGGTGTGGTGCGCGCGGATGCCGCGTTTGCGATGGTAACCTTCGCGGCGGCGGAACTTGAAGGCGATGACCTTCTTGCCCTTCTTGTCCTCGTCGATGACCTCGGCGGTCACGCGCGCGCCTTTGATATTAGGCTTGCCGACCTGAATTTTCTCGCCGTCAGCCACCAACAAAACGTCCTCCAACGCGATTTCCTTGCCCTTTTCGCCGTCGAGGAGTTCGACCTCCAAAACGTCGCCGGGCTGGACGCGATACTGCTTGGCACCTGTTCGAATAACTGCGTACATGAATGTGTCCTTTTCCTCTTGGGAAGGGGCGAAAAACATAACGGAAGCCCGCGCCTCCGTCAACGATTATCTTCCCGCCCGACTTGTTGCCTATTTCATTGGCTGCGTCTGCGGCACGGGCTGGGCCTGGATCTGCGCCGGTGCTTGCGGCTGTGCCACATCCGACTGCAACTGATCGATGGTGTCCTTCGCCGCATCGATAATATCCTGATCGGGGTCGGTCAGCATTCCCTGCAGGATCTGGATCGCGCGCTTGTCCTCCGTGTCCCCCATCGCGTCGATTCCCTGGAGTCGCACGTCTTTCGGCTGGTCGCCGCGGACCGCCGTGCTGAGGATCGCCAGTTTCTTCTCGTTCTGTCCCTCGATGTCCAGCAGCGAGTTGACCAGCTCGACCTTCAGCTCCTTGTCCTTCTCATTGAGAAACAGGCGACCGATGGTGTCGACGGTATCCGGGGACTCGACCGAACTGAGGTTGTAGATGATCACGACGCGCTTCTGGAAATCCGATGTGTTCTGGTAATCGGCCTCGTATTGCTTGAGTTCGGCGGCGGCCTCCGCCGGTGAGTCCTCCTGCGGAACGACAGCCGCGGACGGAGCCGTTGTTGTAACGCTCCCGGCCGGCTGCGCGGACGGCAGGTTTGTCGGCGCCGGGAACTCGATCTTTTTGGTTGTGACGGCCTTGGGTGGGGGCGCGTCCTCGGCCGCCGGTTTCGAACATCCCGCCAGGCCCAACATCGCCAGGGCGAGTGTGCATGCGACGATTATCTGCAGACGTTTCATGTTGCGTGGTTCCCTTTCAAAGTTCGTGGCGAGAGCATACCTGCACGACGCGCCAGCGTCCAGTCTCCGTTACAACCACCCTTTCGCCGATTCATGACCTTGACTCAAACACCGCAATTGCGCAAGAGTAGCTGTGTCGATGAATATTGGGTTCATCTCCACGCGGCTGGCCGGCACCGATGGCGTGACGCTTGAAACCATCAAGTGGGCGCGCATCTGCCGCGATCTCGGCCACAGCACCTTTTTCTGCGCGGGGCAACTCGATCCCAAGATCATCCCTGGCGTCCTGCTGCCCGAGGCCCATTTCACGCATCCCGAAATCGTCGCCCTCCACCAGAAATGCTTTGGCGTCCACACCCGCCTGGGGGAAACAACCGAGCAACTCCACGAGTTGCGTGGGCGCATCAAAACCGGCCTCGCCGGGTTCGTGAAGAAATTCGCGATCGACTTGCTCGTGCCGCAAAACGTGCTGACGATCCCCATGAACCTGCCGCTCGGCATGGCGCTGACCGAGTTCATCGCCGAGACCGGCATCCACGCCATCGCCCACCATCACGATTTCTACTGGGAACGCCAGCGCTTCATGATCAACGCGGTGCAGGACATCCTCGACGCCGCCTTTCCGCCAAGCTTGCCGAGTATCAAGCACGTGGTCATCAATACTCCCGCGCGCCGCGAACTCGCCCAGCGCAAAGGCATTGCCGCCTCGCTGATCCCCAACGTGTTTGATTTCGACACCGAACCGCCGGCGATGGACGAGTACGCCCGCGACTTGCGCGAACAAATCGGGCTGAAACCCGACGACATCCTCATTCTCCAACCAACACGCCTCGTCTCGCGCAAGGGCGTCGAGCACGCCATCGAGTTGGTGCGCCGCCTGAAGGAACCGCGCGCCAAGTTGGTCGTCTCACACAGCGCGGGCGACGAGGGGCTGGCCTATTACAATTGGCTGCGCGAGCTCGCCCAGTCCGAAGGCGTGGACATTCGCTTTATGGCCAACCGCTTCAGCGAGACGCGCAGCTTCGATGAAAAGGGCCAAAAGATCTACACGCTCTGGGACATTTATCCGCACGCCGATATCGTCACCTACCCGAGCATCTACGAAGGCTTCGGCAACGCCTTCCTCGAAGCGATCTATTTTCGCAAGCCGATCGTGGTCAACCGTTACTCGGTCTACATGCTCGATATCGAGCCGCTCGGGTTCGAGACGGTTACGATGGATGGCTACGTCACCGATGACGTGGTCGAGAAAGTCCGCCACGTGCTCAACGATCCCGAGCTCCGCAAGCAAATGGCCGACCGCAATTTCACCATCGCCCGGCAGCATTTCTCACTCACCGTCTTGAAGCGCCGGTTACACAACCTGATCGAAAGCGCCGAGCACACCCCCCCGGGGGAATTTCCGCAATAGCTTCTCGTACCGCCGCGCGTACGCCCGCAGCGAATACTCTTTCAGCACGATCTTCCGATTGTCCTCGATAAGCTTGCGGGGTGGCCGGGCCAAGAAGTCCGCCAGGCGACGGACCGCCTCGTTGTCAAACGTCCGGTAAAAATGGCCCATCTTCATTCCCGCCGTGACAAAGTCCCGGGTGACCTCGGGTATATCGCGGCCCACCACCGACCTATGGCACAGCCAGCCTTCGACAAACGTATAACCGAACCCTTCGACCTCGGACGTCGTGAGGACCGCGTGCGCCAGGTGAAACAGCGGCTGTGAATTGTCCAGGGCCGCGCCAAAGCCGATCACCACGGGCAGCCGTTCCCGCCGGATCTTCTTCTTGAGCCGCTCGCTGTAATCGCGGTCCCTCGCGGAGGACGCATCAAGCGAGATGACGAGTTGGTATTGCTCCAGTCGTTTCACCAACTCCACGGCCTCGGCATTGTTCTTCCGAACCATCACCTTCATCGGCGAAAGCAGCAGCTTCTTTCGCGGGTCGAAAAGGAATCGATGCGCGTGGGCAAACGCGGCAAGCTGCGCCCGCACGGATTGCAACTCGGCGCGGGATGGTGCTGGTTGGGTGAAGAACTCCTCATCCACCGGGTTCGGTAGGACGTGAATTTTCCCCGCCGGCACCCCGTGCGTCGCGAGTTTCGCCGCATCGTGCGTGGTCAGCGTCGCCCAAATCATGTTCGGCGCGTCGTAATAGCACAGTGTGCGCTGGAAGGCGTCATCACGCTTGCCGGCGCAGTTGCGCAGCGCGCTCAGTTGCGCTGGCCGATCGTCCTCAGGAAAGTCGTGGACCTGATTGATGATCTTGATCCGGCGTTGCTCCGCAAGCAGCTTTACCGCATACGTCAGCCGCGGGTGCTTGCCAAGTCCGACATTGTGAGTGTGCAGAACGTCGACACCTCGAAGGCGTTTCGCAATACGCTCTGCCAGTCGGCTTGATTCCGCGACGAACACGGCCCGGCTGCGCGCCGGATGTTCGTCGTAACCGAAATCCGCAAGGATCTGGACTTCGAATTTCCCCGCCAGGGCGCGTTGCGCGTTGCGGATAACGGTCGCCACGCCGCCGGGTCGCAGGTGGTAGTGCAGGATCGCGATCTTCACAGCCATTCCAAAAGCTGCGCGAGGTTGTGAATCACCAGGTCGGGCTTCGTTGTGGATTCAGGGATGGCTTCTGGCGCAAAGAGAACGGTCTTGAACCCGATATGCTGGGCGGGCGCAATGTCGTTGGCGGGTGAATTGCCCACGAAGACGCAGTCGTCGGGCATGATGTTCTCCCGTGTCAACGCTTCAACTGCGCGCCGAAAAATGGCCGGGTCCGGCTTGGCAATGCCGAGGTCAAACGAGAAAAAGACGAGCAGCGGGTCGAAGATGGATTCGTACGTGCAAATGGCGCACGCGCTTTCGTCGCGGAACAGGAAGGACAACTCAATCGGCGTGTAGAACTGCGCGTTGGAGATGATCCCGTGGCGAAAACCCCGCTTCTTGAGCGTGGTCAACACGTCAAAGGCGTGCGGTTGGAGTTGCGCCGGGTTGGCCTGCCGCTGAAAAAATAGCGCGACCTCGCGCGCAAAATTGATCGTGGGCGGGTCCTCAGGTCGAAACTTCTCCAGTAATTTGAACCAGATTTCGTCGATGCGCACTTCGGGATGCGCAACGCCTTGCGCCGCGCGCGCCTCGCGTTCGGCCCGGATGCCGCGCAGGAAGAGGTCATGCAGGCGTTCCGGGGCAACGTCGAGGCCAAAATTCTTGACGGTGCGCTCAAACACTGTGCGCAATTCGGCCTCGCGTTGCACCAGGGAGTCGAGATTCCCGCGTTGCGCCGTGACCAGCGTGCCGTAGACGTCCCAAAAAATGACCTTCGCGTCGCTCATATAAACAAACGGACGGACAAGAAAATAAATTGCTTCACACCGTCGACCCCGCGTAATCTTACAATCAGGTCAGGCGGGTGCGAAGCACTTTATGAAGCCATGAGCGACTTTCATCAAAGCGGCGTCATCAGCACGTTCCATCGTCTCGGCAAGTACGATCTCGAGGCGATCGAAGCAACGCTGGCGGAATACACCGGGCGACGGCCCATCGCGCTGGTGCTGCCCTGTCTCTACAGCGAATTGGAAGGCCCGGCCCTCAGGAATATCCTGGGACATCTGCGGGGTGTCCGTTACATCCGCCAGGTCGTCGTGGGGCTCGACCGCGCGGACCAGCGCCAGTTCGATCAAGCGCGCCGCTTTTTCTCCACCCTGCCGCAAGAAGTGAAAATCCTCTGGCGCGACGGGCCGCGCCTGCGCAAGCTGATGAAATTGATGGTCAAGAACGACCTTTCCATCGGCGGTCCGGGCAAAGGCAGTAACATGTGGTTGTCGTCGGGCTTCGTGCTGGCCGACGAACAGTGCAAGATCATCGCGCTCCACGATTGCGACATCCGCACCTACGACCGCGAACTCCTCGCGCGGCTGGTGTTCCCGCTCGCGAGTCCGAACATGGACTATGAATTCTGCAAGGGCTTCTACGCCCGTGTCTCGGACCGCTTCTACGGTCGCGTCACGCGGCTGCTGGTCACGCCGCTGATTCGCGCCCTGCAGAAAGTCCTCGGGCGCGAGGTGCCGCTCCTGGTATTCCTCGACAGCTTCCGCTACCCGCTCTCGGGCGAGTTCTCGATGCTCGCCGACCTCGCGCGCATCAACCGCATTCCCGGTGATTGGGGATTGGAGATGGGCGTGCTCTGCGAGGTGTTCCGCAACTGCACGGCCAAACGAATCTGCCAGGTCGATTTGTGCGATACCTACGAACACAAACACCAGATCCTCTCCGCGGATGACGAGCGCAAGGGACTCATGAAAATGAGTGCTGACATCGCGAAATCCGTCTTCCGCAACCTGGCAACGGAAGGGCTCGTGCTCTCCGATGCGCTCTTCAAGACGCTGACCATTCGCTACCTGCGCGTGGCGCAGGATGCGGTGAAACAGTACGAGGACGACGCCGCGATCAACGGCCTTCCCTTCGACCGTCATCAGGAAATGCTGGCGGTGCGCGCGTTCACGAACGCGCTCCGTCTCGCCGCGGATGAATATCTCCGCGACCCGCTCGGCATTCCCCTGATCTCAAATTGGAACCGAGTGACCTCCGCCATTCCCGATTTCTTCGAGATGCTGAAGGAAGCCGTAGACCAGGACTGCAACGGGAAGTGACCTGCTGGAAGAGGAAGCGATGGCAACCCTAGCCCACGAAGATGGCGTCGTCAGTCCAATCAGCGCGCAGCACGCCGTTGTGCATGTTCACCAAGGGCACGTAATTATGGAACACGCGGATCGGGCTGAGGAGGCGCAACGTGGAGATTTCCTCAATCGAGTCTGGCCCATGGTTCTTGCGCAGCGAGGGCACGATCTTCCCCTGGACGTTCTCAATGATATCCGCGTCGTCTTTCCCCTCGATGATCATCACCAGCGCCACGCGTCCGTCCATTTCCGCGATGTGCGATTCGTAAATAAGGTCGGTGAATACCGAGCGCACGTTCGGCTCGCTCTTGATTTCGTCCACGATCTGTTTCACAGTGATACCGATGCGGAATTTAATGATATACAGGTGCCGGGCGCTGAAGGTGCCGGTGCCCGTCTCCTGCATGTCGATCGCTGCGAAATAGTTGAGCAGCCCTTCGTCTTCGAGGCGCTGGCGCTTCCGTCGCACAGTCGGCGTCGGCACGCCGGTAACTCGACTAATGTAGTTATTGCTCTGGCGCGGGTCGCGGATTAGGGCCTTGATAATGGCTCGCTCTTGGTCGTCGATGGTACGCAATGTAGCCTCCGCGTCGATAGTTCTGGAAAGCTGAAGATTTCGCTTGTTTTCGTTCATAGTTTTGCTACTTTTCGATTGGAATTCAACACAAAAGTGGCGTTTGTGAGTAATTTCATACAGTAATTACAGCGAGGGAAACCCCGAAATGTGGCTCAGAAGTTCACAAGGTACGAAGTGTAGTCATCGCACGGAGGCCGCGCCATGACGCCTTACGGTTGGCCCGAGAAACAAGGGCTGTACGACCCGCAGTTTGAACACGATTCCTGCGGCGTCGGTTTTGTCGTGAACATCAAGGGCCAGAAGTCTCACGACATCGTTCGTAACGCGCTCACGATCCTGATGAATCTGGCGCACCGCGGCGCATGTGGCTGCGAGGCCAACTCGGGCGATGGTGCGGGCATTCTGCTGCAGACCCCGCACGAGTTCCTCCAGAAAGTCTGCGCCCAGGATAAGATCGCCCTGCCCACATACGGCGAATACGGCGTCGGCATGGTGTACCTGCCTCCCGATACTGCCGCGCGTTACAAGTGCGAGAAGCTTTTTGAGGAAATCGTCGAAAACGAAGGGCATCGCCTGCTGGGTTGGCGCACGGTCCCGACTACCAACACGACGCTCGGCGAAACGGCGCGCGCTTCGGAACCCATCGTTCGCCAGGTGTTCATCGCGCGTGATCCAAAAATCAAAGACGACATGGCGTTCGAGCGCAAATTGTACGTCGTCCGCAAGCTGGCCGAACGGGGTATTCGCTACGCCGGCATCAAAGGCGGCAATCGCTTCTACATTTCGAGCCTGTCCTACAAGACGATCATCTACAAGGGTATGCTCATGCCCGAGCAGGTGGACCCGTTCTTTCCCGACCTGCGTGACCCCGCCTTTGCCTCCGCGCTGGCGCTGGTGCACTCGCGGTTCAGCACGAACACGTTCCCGAGCTGGGAACGGGCGCACCCGTATCGCTACGTCGCGCACAATGGCGAGATCAATACCCTCCGCGGCAACATCAATTGGATGCACGCCCGCGAGTCGTTGTTGAAGTCCGATCTTTTCGGCGACGACATGAAGAAGCTGCTGCCGATCATCAATGAAGACGGCAGCGACTCGGCCATGTTTGACAACTGCCTCGAATTCCTCGTGCTCGGCGGCCGCTCGCTGCCGCACGCGATGATGATGATGATTCCCGAACCGTGGTCGGGCCACGAGAGCATGAGCGACGAGAAGAAGGCGTTCTACGAATATCACGGTTGCCTGATCGAACCGTGGGACGGCCCGGCCTCCATTGCGTTTACCGACGGCGTGCAGATCGGCGCCGTCCTCGACCGTAACGGACTGCGCCCGTCGCGCTATTACGTGACGAAGGACGACCAGGTCATCATGGCGTCGGAGGTTGGGGTGCTCGACATTCCGCCGGAACGTGTCCTACAAAAAGGTCGGCTCCAGCCGGGCCGCATGTTCCTCGTCGATACGAAGCTCGGCCGCATCGTTGCAGACGAGGAACTCAAGCAGAAGATCGCCACGGAGCGACCGTATCGCCTGTGGCTTCAGCAGGGCCTGGTAGATCTCGAAGACCTGCCCAAGCCGGCTCACGTGCATCAGCCCGACCATGCGACCGTGCTCCTGCGGCAACAAGCGTTCGGATACACCTTCGAAGACTTGCGCATCATCCTGGCGCCCATGGCCAAGGACGCCGTCCAGCCGCTCGGCTCGATGGGCACCGACACGCCGTTGGCGGTGCTCTCGAACAAGCCGCAGTTGCTCTACAACTATTTCAAGCAGTTGTTCGCGCAGGTCACCAACCCGCCCATCGACTGCATCCGCGAGGAACTCATCACCTCGACATTCACCACGATTGGTCCGGAGGGCAACCTGCTCGATCCGCAGCCGGAAAACTGCCGCCAGATCCAACTCAAAGGCCCCGTTCTCAGCAATGAGGAGTTCGAGCGTCTCCGCCACATCAACCATCCCGGCTTCAAATCCATCACCTTGCCGACTCTCTTCAAGGTGGATGAAGGTGGCAAGGGGCTGGAGAAGGCGCTCGATCAACTGTTCCGCAAGGCAAGCAAGGCGATCAAGGAAGACCACAACATCCTTATTCTGTCCGACCGCGGCGTCGACCACGAGAACGCAGCGATCCCCGCATTGCTCGCCGTCGCGGGCATGCATCATCATCTCATCCGCAAGGGCACGCGCACCCGCGTGGCGCTCGTCCTCGAATCCGGCGAACCGCGCGAGGTGCATCACTTCGCGCTCCTGATCGGTTATGGGGCGGGTGCGATCAACCCCTACCTCGCGTTTGAGACACTCGACGACATGATTCGCCAGGGTATCGTCAAGGACATAGACCAGAAGAAAGCGGTCAAGAATTACCTCAAGGCCGTCACCAAGAGCGTCGTCAAGACGATGGCCAAGATGGGCATCTCGACCATCCAGAGCTATTGTGGCGCGCAGATCTTTGAGGCCATTGGTCTCAATCACTCGGTTGTCGACAAGTATTTCACGGGAACAGCCTCGCAGGTCGAAGGCGTCGGCATCGACATACTCGCCGAGGAAGTTCGCCTGCGCCACCGTCATGCGTTCCCCGATCGAATCGTCAACGGCGCGACACTGGATCCCGGCGGCCAATACCAATGGCGCAGCGATGGTGAGAGCCACTTGTTCAATCCCGGGACAATTTCACGGTTGCAACTTTCCACGCGCACGAACAACTACAAGGTCTTTCAGGAATATTCGGACCTGGTCAACAATCAGTCGCGCAGCCTCTGCACCTTGCGCGGGTTGTTCGATCTCAAATTCTCTCCGGAACCTATTCCGCTGGAAGATGTTGAATCGGTGGACTCCATCGTCAAGAGATTCAAGACCGGCGCAATGAGTTACGGTTCCATCAGCAAGGAAGCCCACGAAGCCCTGGCCATCGCGATGAACCGCATCGGCGGCAAGAGCAATACCGGCGAAGGCGGCGAGGACCCCGATCGCTACCAGCCCATGCCCAACGGCGACAGCAAGAATTCCGCGATCAAACAGGTGGCCAGCGGTCGTTTCGGCGTGACGAGCTATTACCTTACACAAGCGCGGGAACTTCAAATCAAGATGGCACAGGGCGCAAAACCTGGCGAGGGCGGCGAGCTGCCCGGCGCGAAAGTTTATCCCTGGATCGCAAAGGTGCGCCATTCCACGCCGGGTGTGGGCCTCATTTCACCGCCGCCACACCACGACATCTATTCGATTGAGGACCTGGCGGAACTCATCCACGACCTCAAGAATTCGAACGAGCATGCCCGCATCAGCGTCAAGCTCGTCAGCGAAATCGGCGTCGGCACCGTCGCGGCGGGCGTCGCGAAGGCGCACGCTGACGTTATTCTCATCAGCGGCCATGACGGCGGCACAGGGGCTTCGCCGCTTTCGAGCATAAAGCACGCGGGCACGCCGTGGGAACTGGGCCTCGCCGAGACCCAGCAAACGCTCGTGCTCAACAATCTCCGCAGCCGCGTCTATGTCGAAGCCGATGGCCAGCTCAAGACCGGACGGGATGTGGTAATCGCCGCGTTGCTGGGCGCCGAGGAATTCGGGTTCGCCACGGCGCCCCTGGTCACGCTCGGCTGCATCATGATGCGCGTGTGCCACCTCAACACCTGCCCGGTTGGCGTGGCCACCCAGGACCCGCAGTTGCGCGCGAAATTTACCGGCGACCCGCAGTCGGTTGTCAACTTCATGCGCTTCATCGCGCAGGAAGTCCGCGAATTGATGGCGCAGCTCGGGTTCCGCACGATCGTCGAGATGGTCGGACACGTTGACCGTCTCGACGTGAAGAAGGCGCTCGACCACTACAAGGCACGCGGACTGGATTTCTCCAAGGTATTTCACCAACCGGACATGCCTGCTGACGTGGGCCGCTCCCGCCAGATCGGCCAGGATCATGGTTTGGAACACTCCCTTGACAAGCAGTTGCTGCTGAAAGTTTGCGAACCGGCGCTGGCGCGACGCGAGCAGGTCCGCGCAACATTACCGATCAGCAACACGAACCGGGTCGTCGGAACAATTACAGGCAGCGAACTCACGCGGCGTTTCGGGCCGGAAGGCCTGCCCGATGACACCATCAAGCTGCACTTCAAAGGCAGCGCGGGCCAGAGCTTCGGCGCGTTCATGCCCAGGGGCATGACGCTGACGCTCCAGGGCGATGCCAACGACTACGTGGGCAAGGGACTCAGCGGCGGCAAGATCATCGTCTATCCGCCCGTGGGTTCCACGTTCGTGCCCGAGGAGAACATCATTATCGGCAACGTCGCGCTTTACGGCGCTACGGGTGGCGAGGTATACATTCGCGGCATGGCTGGCGAACGATTTGGAGTCCGTAACAGCGGGGTGCGCGCCGTCGTCGAAGCCGTCGGCGATCATGGCTGCGAGTATATGACCGCCGGGCGCGTGGTCGTACTCGGCCTGACTGGCCGAAATTTCGCGGCAGGCATGAGCGGTGGTGTCGCCTACGTCCTCGATGTGGTCGGTGATTTTCCGCAGCGTTGCAACCCGGCGATGGTCGGGTTGGAGAAACTGGAAGATCCCGAGGAAATCCAGGAAGTACGGGCGATGATCCAGCGGCACGCGGAATACACTGGCAGCGAGCGGGCGCGCAACATCCTGAAACTTTGGGACGATATGGCCCCGAAGTTCGTGAAGGTCATGCCGAAGGACTACAAGCGCGTTATCGAGGCCACGAAGCGGGTGAAAGCCGCTGGCCTCAGCGGCGAAGAGGCGGTCATGGCTGCCTTCGAAGAAAACGCCCATAGCCTGGCGCGCGTCGGCGGGAACTGATTTGCAATAAAATGGGCAAGCCAACTGGATTTCTGGAGATCAAACGCGAGCTGCCGGCGGACCGCTCATCGCAGGAGCGGATTCGTGACTGGAAAGAATTCCACCTGCACATGCCCGTCCAGAAGCTTCAGGAGCAGGGGGCGCGTTGCATGGATTGTGGCGTTCCCTTCTGCCACACCGGCACCTTGCTCAGCGGTATGGCCTCAGGCTGCCCGATCAACAACCTGATACCTGAGTGGAACGATCTCGTGTACCGCGGGCTATGGAAAGAAGCATTGGCGCGGCTGCACAAGACCAATAATTTTCCCGAATTCACCGGCCGCGTCTGTCCCGCTCCCTGCGAAGGCTCGTGCGTCCTCGGCATCAACGAACCGGCCGTCACCATCAAGAATATCGAGGTGGCGATCATCGACCGCGGCTGGGACGAGGGCTGGGTTACCGCCGAGCCGCCGAAAGCGCGTACCGGCAAACGCGTGGCGGTCATCGGCTCCGGACCCGCCGGCCTCTGCGCCGCGGCGCAACTCAACCGGGCCGGCCACACCGTGACCGTCTTCGAGCGGGCTGACCGTATCGGCGGGTTGCTGATGTACGGCATCCCGAACATGAAACTCGATAAGAGTCTCGTGCAACGCCGCGTTGACTTGCTTGCGAGTGAAGGGGTGGAGTTCCTCGCCAAAACCGAAGTCGGAAAGAATTATCCGGCGAAGAAACTCCTGGAAGAATTTCATGCGACCGTCCTCTGCACTGGCGCCACCAAACCGCGCGATTTGCCAATCGCAGGACGCCAGCTCAAGGGCGTACATTTCGCGATGGAATTTCTCACCACCAACACGCAGAGCGTGCTCAGTGGCCATCGCAACGGCGAATTCATCTCTGCCGAGGGGAAAGATGTCATGGTCATCGGTGGCGGGGACACGGGTACCGACTGCGTGGGCACCTCGATGCGTCACGGTTGCAAGAGCCTCGTCCAACTTGAGATTTTGCCGAAACCCCCGCTTCAGCGCGCGGGCAATAATCCCTGGCCCGAGTGGCCCAAGGTGTACAAACTCGACTACGGTCAGGAAGAAGCGGCGGCGATTTTCGGGGACGATCCGCGTGTCTATTGCGTGACCGCGAGGCGTTTCATCGGCGACGAGCAGGGCCGCTTGAAGGAAGTCGAAATCGTCCAGATTGCGTGGGAGAAAGATGACAAGGGACGGTTCGTACCCAAGGAAGTTGCCGGTACGGAAAAGATTGTCCCCTGCCAACTCGCGCTGCTCGCCATGGGTTTTCTCGGCCCGGAAGACCAATTGCTCCAGCAGTTGGGTATCGAACGCGACGAGCGTTCCAACGTGAAAGCGCTCCATGGCGCTTACACGACCAGTATCCCCGGCGTCTTCGCAGCGGGGGACTGTCGCCGCGGGCAAAGCCTGGTGGTCTGGGCCTTCAATGAAGGACGGGGCGCCGCCCGCGAGTGTGACCGTTATCTCATGGGGCAGTCCGACCTGCCCTAGGTTGGACATTCCCCGTTCCTATCATAGGCGATGCGGAGCCAGATTGGCGCTGGTTGGGTTGCCGTTGACATGGAGAACGGGATGGCGCGATAAGAAGGGCAACCCAACTGATGAAGGACGCGTGGAAAGCTCCGGCCGCAGGCGCGGCATTGATCATCTTGCTGACGGTGGTGGCCTACCTCCCGGCGCTGCGCGGGGGATTCATTTGGGATGACGACTCCTATGTTACGGACAACCCGACGCTTCGGTCCCTGGGTGGATTGGAAGCGATCTGGTTCAGGCCCGGGGTTACCTACCAGTATTACCCCCTGGTCTTTACCAGCTTTTGGGCGGAGTACCATCTCTGGGGGGTGCGGCCGTTCGGGTATCATCTGGTCAATGTCCTCCTGCATGCCGCGAACGCAGTGCTGCTGTGGCGCGTGCTGCGGCGGCTGGGGATTGCGGGGTCATGGTGGGCCGCGGCCATCTTCGCTCTTCATCCTGTGACCGTGGAATCGGTGGCGTGGGTCACCGAGCGCAAGAACACCCTTTCGGGACTATTCTACCTATTGGCCGCGCTGGCCTGGCTCCGATTTCGACCGTTAACGGCCGGGGAGCCAGCCCGCAAGTCGGACTGGCGGTTCTATTGGCTGGCCTTGGGATTGTTTGTATGCGCGCTGTTAAGCAAAACGGTGACATGTTCGTTACCGGCAGTGCTGCTGTTGCTGATCTGGTGGAAAACAGGTCGGCTGGAGAGGCGGGACGGCCTGGCGTTGGCGCCGTGGTTTGTCCTGGGGGCCGTGGCGGGGTTCATGACGAGATGGATGGAGCAACACCTGGTCGCCGTCGGAACGGACTGGAATCTGTCGTTTGTCCAGCGTTGTCTCATTGCGGGACGGGCCCTGTGGTTCTACGCGGGTAAACTGTGCTGGCCGCGCCACCTTACTTTCATTTACCCGCACTGGGAAATCGATGCCGGCGCGGCCTGGCAGTATTCGTATCCATTGGCCGCCGTGATGGTGCTGGTCGCGCTGTGGTCCCTGCGAGCCCGGATTGGAAAAGGGCCGCTGGTGGCCGTGTTGTTTTTCGGGATCACCCTGGCGCCCGCGTTGGGTTTCATCAATGTCTATCCCTTCCGCTACTCCTATGTTGCCGATCATTTTCAGTATCTGGCCGGCATCGGGCTGATCGCGTTGGCTGTTGGCGCCTGCGCAGCGGTCTTCCAACAAGCCGGCCAGCGATGTCGCGGGCTTGGGCCCCTGGCAGGCTCCATCGTTCTGCTGCTGTTGGGAACCGCCACCTGGGGGCAGGCGCACGCCTATCGCGATCTCGAAACTCTCTGGCGGGATACGGTGGCGAAAAATCCCGATGCCTGGCTCGCCCACAACAACCTGGGTACCGTCTTCCGTCAGGCTGACAAGCCAGAAGAGGCCATCGAACAGTTTCAACAGGCGCTACAGATCAAGCCTGATCTTGCCGAGGCCCACTACAATCTCGGAGTTACCCTGGCGCAACTGGACAGGTTCCAGGAAGCGATCGGGCATTATGACGAGGCGCTGCGGCTTAAACCCGATTTCGCCGAAGCTCACTATAATTTGGGAGTCGCCCTGGCTGAATCAGGCCGGGTCCCGGAGGCGATGAAACATTGGGAGCAGGCATTGCGGATTAAACCCGACTACGCGGAGGCACACTTCAATCTGGGCTTGATGCTTGCCGCGCAAGGTCGAACAACCGAGGCGTCACAGCATTACCGCAAGGCCCTCGACCTGGCGATCCAAAAAGGTAACACCACTCTGGCCAACGCCGTCCGCAGCAAAATTAATTCCTAAAAACAAGCGCTGGTGTCCCCAATTTGGGAACACCAGCGCTTTCGATTTCAGACTTTGCTTACAATTACGGCACCAGCACGCGAACGCGATAGTATCGCGTTGCGCCTGCGGTCGCACCGCCCGGATCCACCATGTTGGTCAGCAATCCCTGGCCCGCCCCGCCACTCAGGATGTTGGTTTGACCCGTGCTGGCGAAGCTGTTGCTGTTGTAATTGCCACCAGTACCCGTGGTGAACTCCAGCACATTGGTGCGCGACGCTATCGGTGGCGGGTTGCTGCTATTACCGCTGGCCCCCAGGTAGTCCACGCGGACGTCCGTAGCGTTCGTCTTGGAGACGGCGGTGATGTGGACATAGGCGGATTTATTGGTGGGATCAAATCCCGCCAGGAACTGGTTGGTGTTGCTCATTCCCTTGCCAAACGGATCGGCCCCGCCCTGTGCCTGCGGACAGCCGGTGCAACCAAAATACTGGGTCTGCCACGCGGCGTACCCACCCACAACCACCACGCTCCCGGTGATCGTCAGCGACACCCCGCGGGTCGTGTTGCCCTGGCCGTTAACCGTGTTGACGAAGCTAATCGTGTCCAAATAAGTCCCATTCGCAAGGGTGGTCGCATTCCCGTTGATGGAAACCACGACGTTCGTGTCCCCGCCGGCAGCGAGAGCCCCGCCGTAGTGCGACAGGCTCAGCCAGCTCGACGTCCACGTGGCAGTCCAGGTCATCGAACTATTGCTGACGTCAGACACCAGGTAATTCTTGGAATTCGTGGTAACCGAACTCGGCCCATCAATGACAATGAAATCTCCCGGGGTGAGCGAGATGGCGGCGGTATTCGGAATCTCGGGGGCCAGGGAGACACTATCCCACCTCTTATTAGCTGACGCGGTTGCAATGGCCACGGTCCCATTAGTCGTACCGTTGCCAGACGGGGCAGCATTATAGCCGGTCGAGTCCGTGTAGGCAGTGAGCGTACCACTACCCCCGGTGCTATTTTGCGAGCCGACGGCAAACAGGTTCACGTTGGTCGTGGTGCCGACGATTGAAACATCTCCGGCCAACCCGCGCACCGCATGAATGATCACAAAGCCATTGCTGGTCCAATTACCGCCAACCAACGACCATTTGAAGACGGCCCCATTGCCGTTGTCGGAGGCGCCGCTGTTGTTCTGGTCATCAGCGACGTAAAGGGTATCGAAAGGATCCGTCCCTCCGGGCTTCAACTGGAACAGCACGAAATTATACGGGCTGACTTCGTTGGTGCTGTAACCGGGCAGGTTAACAGCGAGGCTGTCCGTGGTGGGCAACCCGGAGCCAACGGTCGTGATGCGTACCGATCCGGACGCCGTGCCGGCATAAAGTTGATTACTGTAGATGTTGAGCGCCCGGAAGTTCTGGACGGGGTTGGTACAGACATCGCTCGAAGAGGTGGCTCCCAAGAAGGTGTGCCGAACACCGTTGGTGGCGCCCGCAACCCACATGTCCACCCCGTTGGTGCTCACCGCCGCGCGCGGGTTGCTGCCGGAGCAGTAATCCGTCAACCGAGTGCTCACGTCAACATTGCAGTTGCCATCGACGCGACCAATAACGCGCGGAACAACGCTCGCGAGGGAGGCCGGCGCTGGAGCGCCATAAAGTTTGTTTGTTCCGTACCCGACAAAAACAAGGTAGTGCTTGTCCGTCGAGCGGGTCATCAATCCTTCGGCGGTGGCAACACCAGAGCAACTGTAATTGTTGGTTGAAACCGGAACCGTCTGGATCAGAACTCCACTCCGGGTGTATTCGTCGATGAAGACCGGCGTGGGTTGATTATTCAGAGCGGCTACGCCGTCGCCTGCGCGATAAATCACGAGGTTATTTGACGTAAATCCTCCCCCGGTCAAGAGGCTAACGGATCGTGCGGCATTGCCGGGATCGCTGGAGGCGGAATTGGTAAACATGATCGTATCGACGAAGGCGCCACGAGACAGGGCAAGGGCATTCGCGTTGGTGATCGCGACGGTGACGTTGGCGGTCCCACCGGCCGCTATCGCGCCGCTGCTCGGCGTAAACGTCAACCAATTGGAGGACACGGCGCTTGCCCCCCATGACAGCGAGTTTGCGGAGCCGTTGGTCAATGTATAGATCTGGGTGCTGGGGGTGTACGGACCGCCCACAGGGCCATTCGCAAAGTAGTTGGATGACGGGGTGACCCCGATTTGAGACAGTATCAACGTAACCGGGCGGGTCGTGAAATCAGAACCAGTGTTACCCGACGTCGAGTTCGTGAACGAGATGCTCGACACATTCGTCCCGGGAGCCAGCGCGTTGGCATTCGCGTTATTAAACGAAACCGTAACCGTGATGCTGCCGCCAGATCCCAGCGTCCCGCTCGACGGGGACAATCCCACCCAGTTGTTGGCGGCACTCACCGACCAGGTCATCGTGCCGACACCGAAGTTGGCCACCGAGTAATTCTTTGTGAACGTGATCGGCCCGCCGGTGAATCCTTTGGAGAAAAAGACGTCCGTTATCGGTCCAACCGAAAGCTGCGGTGACCCCGAGGGAAATGTCTCGCTACCAACGGGAGCGAACGCGATCCCACGGAAGGCCGCATTAGCCGGAGGATTGACCGCCCAATCAGCAACGTCACCGATACCACCCGGATCGCCATTACCTACCGGCGCCGCATTATAGCCGGTCGTGTCGGTGTAACCAACCATATTGCCGCCGCCGAAATAAGGGCCGGCACCGGCCGCGGGGGCACCCGCCGCAACCAGTTTGACGTTGCCGCCGGAAGTATTGGTGCCCACCAGATAGCGCGCATTCGTAAAGAGCACCACGCCGTTCGACACCCAGGAACTGCCAACGAGGGACCACTTGTAAATACCGCCGGTGCCGCCGTCATCGGCGATGTACAGCGTGTTGATCGGGCTTGGACCGCCCGGCAGGTTGAAAAACGCGAAAGCATACGGGCTGCCGTTGGTGGTTGCCGTGCCGGGAAGATTGGTGTACGTGCTGCCGCTGGTCGTGGGCAGGCCGTTCGTCACGACACCGAGTCGAATCGCGGTACCGGAGGCAGTACTGAAGTAAAGTGTGCTGTTGTAAATGTTAACCTGGCGGATGTTGGTCAGGTCCGGCTCGAGCTGCGTCGCCGCCGTGGAACCCCGGGTCGTGTACCGAATGCCGCTGCTATCGCCACTAAACCAGATGTTCGTGCCGTCCGTGCTTGCCGCGCTGCGGATGTCATCCCCACTCGAGAGTGTGTTGGTTTGCAAAGTGGTTGAGTTGAGGCGCGTGGATTGGTCCATCGTCGCGATCACCCGCGGAACCGTCTGCGCACTCAGCGAGGCCAAAGCTGAAGAACCGGCCCCGATACTGGTCGCGAAGCCGGTGAAAACCAGGAACCGTCCGTCCACAGACCGGGTCATCAATCCTTCTGCAGACGCCGCGCCATTGGCAATCAGCGGGGCGTTCGCGCCGAAATACGCGTTGGTGGGAATTGAGATCGACTGGACGGGATTTCCATTCAGATCGTATTCATCCAAAAAGACCGGGCTGCCGGAATTCACCAGGGCATTGGTCGAGCCATCGCCGACGCGATAGACCACAACATTGCCTGCTGTAAAGTTGGCCGCCCAGGCGCCCGTCGCCAACGACAAAGCCGCCAATATAATCACCGTTTTAATGATCTTCTTCATTGTCCTCCCCCTGCTTCTTACTGCCTGCATTCTTGTTAGAGGTTCACCCAAAAGCATTTACCGTTCCACAACCGCCCTGCTTAGGTCGATGCACCCTTATAAGGAAACCAATGGTAGGGTACACCCTTCTTCCAGTCGCCCAAAGCCGAAGAGTCTGTCTCTGCAAAATTGAGGAACGCCGGGCAGCCGGGGAAACCTTGTCGACAGAAGTTGTTAGCCGCGACCCACTCCCCATGGCCATCGCCCATCACAAAGTTCGCGCCAGCTGAGTGCCGGGCCGGGCAGTTCTGGCCTGTTACGTTGGAGATACCGTCTTCCGCGCGTTCCCCGAGAACAATCGTGGTGGTGGGCTCGGTCAAATCCCCGCGCTTGAACGTAGCTGCACCATTGGGGTCCATCCGCGAATTGAACGCGTACATGAACAGCGGGTTCGAAAAGCTCAAGGCTGCGGCGGTAACGTTGCTTTTCGAACTGGGACAAGTCCAGATGTTCTTTGATGAGTACTGCGTCGGTGGATTTCCCGCCGCGTATAGGTCCATCAACCGCGGTTGTCCCAGGTAGGGAGTCACCACATTGTACCAGGCACCCGGGTTGTTGACGGCATTAATCGGGTTCATTGAGTCGCCTTCGTACGGGAAAGAATCGTTCCAGTCATCACAGTACATGTTAATGCCCAAACCCCATTGGTGCATATTACTGATGCACGTCGCCGCATAGGCTTTTTCTCTGGCCTTGTTCAGCGCGGGCAACAGCATCGCCGCCAGGATGCCGATGATCGCGATAACGACAAGCAACTCGATGAGCGTGAAGGCGCGCCTGGACTCCCTTCCCAACCAAACCGCAATCAGCTTACGCATGTTGCTGTTCTCCTTAATCTAAATCCAAATCTAAACACAATTTGCGGGCCGCACAACTCTTGCGGCTGGCGATCATCATTTAATCAATCAGGCGCTTTCCCGTGCGGCCCCACTGCCTCAGCGTAGTCAACAATTATTACTATTTTTCTCGACCCTAATGCAAGCACAAAATGGTCGGCGCCGGGCGCACGGTGGTCACCAAGCTACACAAAAGAGAAGCGCTGATGCTCCCCAACAGAATGTTGAGAAGCACCAGCGCTTTCGATTTCAAACTTTGCTTAATTACGGCACCAACACACGGACACGGTAGTATCGTGACGGGACGTTGGTCGCCCCGCCCGGATCCACCATGTTGGTCAAGGTCCCGAGTCCAACTCCGCCACTGAGGATGTTGGTCTGACCGGTGCTCGCGAAGCTGTTGCTGTTGTAATTTCCGCCGCTGCCTGCGGTAAATTCCAGCACATTGGTGCGGGAAGCCATGGGTGGCGTGGTGCTGCTGTTGCCGCTGGCGCCCAGATAGTCCACACGGATGTCCGTACCAGCGTTCACCTTCGAGACAGCAGTGATATGCACGTATGCCGAAGCATTGGTAGGATTGAATCCCGCCAGGAACTGATTGGTGTTGCTGATGCCTTTACCCAGTGGATCTGCGCCTGGCGCTGAACTCAAGGGGCTGCCGGTGAAGTATTGGGCCTGCCATGCGGTAAACGGATCCGTCGGGCCGCCCCCGATGGCTGTACCATTGTAAACATCCGCATAATTGGTCGAAACACAGACCTTGCTGATGCTTATGCCCGCTTGGAGAGCGGTCGTGCCGTTGCCAAATTGCGAGATGACAATGTCGCCGACGGACAACGGCGGAGCCGCTCCTGCACCTATTACATGAACCATGTACGGCGTTTGTGCGCCAAGGATCCCACTCGTTGGATTGACATACACCGTCATATTGGAGCCAGCGATATCAGTCTGGATGACTACCTGGTACGTCGTACCGTAGGTAAGGGTGTTTGTGCCATACGTAAACGGATCCTGGGCTTGGCCGGTGACACGCGCGGCAAATGCAAAACCACTGTTGGTAGCAATGGCACTGAACCGGTAATTGGCGAAGTTGCTGCCCGTGGTACCGTTCGTCGTTACATTCAAGGCCGCAAAGAACGACGGAGCGGTCGCTGGCGCGTTACTGACGGACAGCACCATGCCTGCAAAGATGGTGTGGTTGGTGGTAAATATGACATTCTTGTATGCATCCTGATTGTCAGCCACCACAGCAGCTGGAATCGTAACTTTCCCGCCAATTACCTGCAGCGCCGCAGCGGATATCGTACCCACCTGCGTCCAACCTTGCTGGCCCACCAGGTCGGTGTTCTGGTTGAAGGTGCTGAAGTCATCGCAGAAGTAGATTGCGCCAGCGTTAAGGGCGGCGATACGGTCGTCAATAAGTGTATTAGCCGTCGCATTGCTAAAAGTTATGTCATCCGAATAATTGCCCGCAACCAGCGCATTGGCGTTGTTGGTATCAAATGCCACGGTAATCGCCGCGCTGGCACCCCCGCTCAGCGTCCCTGTCAGGGAGTTGGCCACGGAACCATTCAAGCGCAGCCAGTTGGCCGACTTGTTAACCGTGTAGGTGATGGTGCCTGGCGTCACGCCATTGCTCAAGGTGTACACCTTGCTCGCCGGGTTGAAGGGTCCGCCGGGTACACCGGAGATCGTGTAGTCTGTCGATGGCGTCAGCGTCTGATCGCTGATGATCAGTGTCACTGCGCGCGACGTCGCATCAAATCCGGTGTTGCCTGCAGTGTTGTTCGTAAACGTGACACTGGCTGTGTTGGTGCCGGCGCTCAGGGCGGCCGCAGGGCCCGCGGCAAACGAGATAACAACATTAGCGCTGGCGCCGCCGATGAGCGTGCCGCTGCTAGCCGAGAGACTCACCCAACCTGCGCTTGCGCTGGCAGCCCAGGTCACCGTGTTCGTACCCGGATTGGCGATGTTGTAAGTCTTCGTGGCCGCAAATGAACCGCCGCTTAAGCCACTGGAGGTGAATCCCGTGATCGGTCCCACCGAAATCTGGCCCGCTCCCGCAGGAAACGTCTCGCTCCCAACCGGGGCCAGCGCGATCCCGTGAAAACCCGCGTTGGACGGCGGACTGATCGCCCAATTGACGTAGCCACCGATGCCGCCGATATCGCCATTGCCGGTAGGCGGTTGATTGAACCCGGTTGTGTCTGTGTAGCTAACGAGGTTGCCACCACCAAAGTAGGGGGCCGCTCCGGCGGGGGGGCTGCCCGCGGCATACAGTTGCACGTTGCCAGAGCTGTCATTGGTGCCAACCAGGTAGCGCGCGTTGGTAAAGAGCACCACTCCGTTGGAAACCCACGTGCCGTTGTTCATCAATGAATACTTGTAGATCCCGCCGTTACCGCCGTCGTCGGCCACATACAGCGTGTTCAGCGTGTTGGTACCGCCGGGCAATTGGAAAAGCGCGAAGGCATACGGACTGCCTGTGCCCGCTGGAAAGTTCGATAGGCTGGCCTGAAAACCGGTGCCGGCCAGTGTTGGCAAAGCATTCGTCGAGGTGTTCGGGATCCCGTTGGTCACCGCCGTGCCAATGCGGATCGCGGTACCGGACGCATCACTGAAATAGAGCGTGTTACTGTAGATATTAACCTGGCGAAGATTGGTCACGAAACTACTGAGTTGCGCGGCCAAGGTGGATCCCCGTGTCGTATAGCGCAAACCGCTGCTGTCGCCGCTCAACCAGAGATTGGTCCCGTCGGTGCTCACCGCTGTACGGATATCTTCCGCATTCGACAGTGAGTTGGTGAGTATCGTGGACGTGTTCAGATGGCCGGACTGGTCAATCGTTCCGATTACCCGTGGAACCGTCGTCGCTTGGAGAGTGGCCAATGAAGAAGAGCCGGCCCCGATGCTCGTCGCAAAGCCGGTAAAGACCAAAAAGCGCCCGTCGATCGACCGCGTCATCAACCCTTCCGAGACCGCCGTCCCGCTGGCAATCAGTGGAGCGTTCGCCCCGAAATAGCTGTTGGTGGGGATTGAAACCGACTGGACCGTGCTTCCGTCAGCGATGTTGATCTCATCCAGGAAAACCGGACTGCCGGAACTTACCAGGGCGTTTGTCGACCCGTCGCCGACGCGATAAACCACTATGTTCCCAGGTGTGAAATTAGCCGCCCAAGCGCCCGTTGCCAGCGCCGCCGCCAATGCAATGACCGAAATGATAATCTTCTTCATTATCCTCTCCCTGCTTCTTTCTTCCGTCTTTTTTGTTTAGAGGTTTACCCAAAAGCATTAACTATTCCCGCACCGACCCCGCTTAGGTCGGGGCGCCCGCAAAAGGAAACCAATGATAAGGCACGCCCTTCTTCCAATCGCCCAACGACGAGGAGTCCGACTCCGAGAAATTAAGAAACGCGGGACATCCGGCGGGATTACCCTGCCTGGCGTAGCTGTTAAGCCCGACCCATTCCGCGTGGCCATCGCCCATAACGAAATTGCCGCCACCCGAGTGCCGGGGCGGGCAATGGTTGCCCGTTGCCGTCGAGAAGCTGCCTTCGTCGCTCTCTGCGAGAACGATGGTGGTGGTGGGCTCGGTCAAATCCGAACGCTTGAATTGTCTCGCTCCGTTTGGATCCATGCGTGAGTTGAACGCATACATAAAAAATGGGTTCGCAAGCGTCAAGGTTGCCGGGTCGACGGTCTTATTCTTCGCGCTCGGACACATCCAGATGCTCTTCGTGGAAGGCACTGGTTGCTTATTAGCGTTATAGAGTTGAGTCAAACTGGGCTGACCCAGGTAAGGTGGAATTACATTGTACCAGGCGGCCGGGTTGAAATTTGCATTGATCGCATCCGATGCGTTGCCCTCGTAGGGAAAATACTCGCTCCAGTCGTCCTGATAGAGGTTAAAGCCCAAGCCCCACTGGTGCATGCTATTGAGACAATAGGCCTGATTGGCTTTCTCCCGGGCCTTGTTCAGGGCGGGCAACAACATCGCCGCCAAAATGCCGATGATGGCTATGACCACGAGCAACTCGATAAGCGTAAAGGCGCGCTTGGCCACCCTATCCAACCAAACCGCTGTCATCTTGCGCATCTTAACCTTTCTCCTTTCGACGTTCGAGCCACACCGCCTTGCGCCCGGTGGCCATTATTCAGTGAATACCATTCTCTTCTTGTACTGCCTCGGTCTAGTCAACAATTATTAGCCTTTCTCCTGCCTGTTGCAAGAACAAAAGCGCATTGGGACCTGAAATCTGGAAAAGACCCAAAAAGTCAGACCTTATGCGTGTTTTACGCGCTTTTTTACCCTGGAAGACGGTCATGACAGATCCGGGGAGTACGTGACACATTCAGGTCACAAATCCGCCCGCTGGGAGGCCGGGTCGGGTGTCAGCACCAAAACCGTCCGGGCTTCAACCTAACTGGATACAAATGCGGGCGAAGCTTCCCGCCGGTCTATTTCAAGTTTTAAGGGGCGGGCACAGTGCCCGCCCCCCCCGACTTGGCTGACGCATTACCTTGTTGTCTCCCAACGGACATCACCCCTTTCAGTTATTGGCGCGCCAGCCGAGCGTCGAACGCCCAATATCCGAAACCACTCAACAAACCGGCCACGTGTGCCAGCGGCAGGACCATCATGCCGTCGTGCGTATTCACGAATAGCGCCCGTCCCGTCCCGTATTCCCACCCCAACTTCGCAACGAGCAACCCCAAAACCAAAACAGGCAACCACCGACGCACCCTGGATCGTCTGATTTCATCGAGCGCGAGGTATCCGAAGGCGCCGCAAGCTACTCCGGATAATCCCCCGTATGCGGCAATCCCCGGTGCAAGAAACAGCACGGCCAACCCCACCCCGATCGCAGTCGCCGCGTAAAACCAAATCGGCCGTGTCCCTTCCCTTCGTTCAATCAAACTGCCCGCAGCCCCGACGGCAACCGTGTCCGCCAGCAGGTGGTCAGTCGAGAAATGTACCCAGTTGCCGGTCACCAGCCGCCACCACTGGCCATCGATGATGGCGGCGCGGTCGAACACCAACCAGCGCGACAGCGCCGGGACCGTCCTCGCCACTACAGCAAGCACGATCACCGCCAGCGTTACCCACGGGAACTTTGATCGCGAACGCACAAGCATGTCCCCCCAGCAAGCACAGCCAGCAGTAGCAACGTTACGCCATCGAGTTCGCCGACCGCCTTGAGATCGTACCCCGTCTTGGCGACGACCTTGTACTCGTCCGGTGCCTTGCGGGCCTTCTCGCGAAACACATCGAGCTGCTCCTTGAGGTTGACCGCCAGGTCATCACTTGCCTTCGTAAACCCTTGGTGTTCATCCTCTCGCAACGCTGCTATCAGGTCGACGGGCGTGGAATGCCGCCGCACCCGGCTGATGCCGGGCGCTCGGAACAGCATCTTGTGGCTCGGCAGGTGATACACTGCGGCATCGATCATGGTGTGCGTCGTGTTTCGTTCCGCCGGTACCACGTACGCGCCAACCAGCGTCCAGTATGAGAGCGCCGCCAGTTGGTGCTCGTCGGTGAACTGCGCCTGGTCGTACGACAGCAGGACAATCACATCCACCCCGAACATTGTGCCGACCTGTTCGAGGTTGGGAAAGCCTCCTCCGGGCTGCAGGTATTGTGTCGGAATCGGATTCACCGAACGAATGAACGGATACGCCTTGAACTGCTCGCCCACCCGTTCCATCAGCGCGATCTTTTCCTTTTCGGTCAACGCCGATTCCTCGTACGGGTTCTTTCCCGGCACGAACACGATCCCAACGTCCATCGGCAACGACAACGTCGGCACGCACGCCTGTTCGATGGGCCGTTCCTTGTTCGGGTACAGAAAATCAACAATGCTCGCCCGCTGGACCCGCTGCGTGGCACAGCCAACCGCCAGCGCGGCGACGATACCAGTGGTGATGAGCGTGATCCGTTTCATGGTTTGCTCCTCCTAAGGTTGGACGCCATTGTTGTTTCCCAGTGGCCAGATCACCAGTGCGGCGCCGGCGAAGCTCAGCGCCATCAGGAACACGACGGGATCGTTCATCCGGTCATGCCAGCCGCGCGGCCCACTCGTGATGGGAAGGGCGATGACTGCGATGCCAGCCAGGGCTGCCAGGTAACTTGGGACTCGTTTGAGTTTGTTCATATTTGCCTCTGCCAAATCCCTTACGCGTGGCGCATGCCAGAAAAGAGGTAAATCCGGTAGTACCTACAGGAAAGCAACATACGAGAATTGAACCCCGACCGTCTCACTTGGTAGTAGACATTAAATGAATGTAATATATACATTTAATGTATGTCATCGAAGCAGCTCCCTGCCGCGAGCCGTGAGTTCCTGCAGATTGTCTCCCAGGCTTCGTTCATCAATCCCTTCAGCGACGAGTTTGCCGTCCAACAGCGCAGAATCGCGAACTGCGATACGTCGGTGACGGATGAAGAACAGATCAAATTGATGGTGGCGCGTTGGAATGATCACCTCCATGCCCTGAACGCCGCGGGTGTGACGAACCTCAAACAGGTCACGGGCGAGGACCGCGAACTATTGCAGTACGCATTCCTCTACGAGATCTACCACCGCTTTCTCATGAGCTTCGACGAACTCATCACCGACCAGATGGCGGCAGGTACTCGCCCTGTCGTTGTCCCGTTCGCCTCCAAGGCGCTCGCGCTTTTCAGTCGTCGCGGTTTTGAAGTCACAGGAGCCCGCCGCTATTTCGCGATCTTCTACCAAATCCGTCGCGCCTACTACTTCATCGACCGCGGCCTCATCGGGCGTAGTCCTTGCATGCGGCAGCTCCGTCTCCATCTCTGGAACAACGTCTTCACCCACAACATTCGCTGGTACGAACTCCATCTCTGGAACCGCATGGAGGATTTCTCCACCATGCTGCTCGGCGAGACCGGCACGGGCAAGGGCGCAGCCGCCGCCGCCATCGGTCGCTCAGGGTTCATCCCCTTCGACGAAAGGCGGGATTGTTTTGCGGAGAGCTTCACACGCGGCTTCGTCTCGCTGAACCTGTCGCAGTTCCCCGAGACGCTGATCGAATCCGAATTGTTCGGCCACAAGAAGGGCGCCTTTACGGGCGCGGTGGAGGATCATGAAGGCGTCCTGTCGCGTTGCAGCCCGCACGGCGCGATTTTCCTCGATGAAATCGGTGATGCCACGATTCCTGTGCAAATCAAACTGCTCCATGTGTTGCAGGAACGCACGTTCTCCCCGGTCGGCAGCCACGACAAGAAACGCTTCCGCGGACGCGTCATAGCCGCCACCAACCGTCCGCTCGATCAACTCCGCGCCACGGGCCAGTTCCGCGACGATTTCTATTACCGCCTCTGCTCGGATGTCATTACCGTGCCCCCGCTGCGCCAACGGATCGCCGAAGATACTCAGGAACTCGACGATCTGGTCGCTCATCTGGTTCAGCGTATTACTGGCCAAGCCTCAACCGAAGCTGTCAACATGGTGCAGACCGCTCTCGACTCCGAGCTTGGTCGGAATTACCCGTGGCCGGGTAACGTACGCGAACTCGAACAAGCCGTCCGCCGCATCTTGCTGACCCGTCACTACGCCGGCGACCACAAGGCTATCGCGCCGGATTTGCGTTCCCAGTTGGTAGCCGGCGTGGAACACGGGACCCTCGACACCGACGCCATCCTCTCCGGCTACTGCCAGCTCCTCTACGAACGTCACGGCACGTACGAAGAAGTCGCGCGCCGAACCAAACTCGACCGTCGCACGGTCAAAGCCTACTTGGAAAAACGCAGAGCAGTTGCCGGGCGCGGCTAGGCGATCTTGCGCTTGAAGCGTAGCGCGCACAACGAGAAGAGCACACCGCCCATCACGGCGAGGATGAGCAGGTGTCGCCAGAATTCCGAAAAGCTCGCGCCGCGCAGGATGATTGCCCGCATCAACTCAATAAAATACGTCGCCGGCAGGATCGTGCTCAGCGCGTAGAAGATCCACGGCATCGTCTCGCGGGGAAAGATGAATCCCGAAAAGAAAATCGACGGCAACAACACCGTCATGCTCATCTGCAGTGCTTCGTTCTGGCTCTGGGCCACCGTAGACACGAGCAGCCCCAAGCTCAGTAGCGCGAAGATGTAAAGAAACGCCGCGCCAAACAGCATGAGCAGGCTGCCGCGGATCGGTATGAAAAACACCCAGCGCAGGATCACGAAAAGAAACGTGGCCATCGTCATCGACACGCACAGGTACGGGACGATCTTGCCAAGCATGAGCCCCCAACGGGACATGGGACTGACCAGCAGCTGCTCCAGCGTGCCGCGTTCGCGCTCGCGCACGATCGACATCGCCGCCGCGAACACCGTCGCAATCTGGAGCGCTGTGCCGATGACGCCCGGCACGAAGAAGTTTGGCGCCCGCATCGAAGGGTTGTAAAGCACTTGCGGGCGCACTTCCACGGGCAGTTCGCGCCGGCTTGTCTCGCCGAGCAGAATGCCGACCGATTGCTGTAACGCCACACCAACCGCCGTGTTCAGGGCCTGTAACGCCGTCGTGGAGTTCGACCCGTCGATCAGCACCTGTACGTCCGCCTTCTGTCCCGCGTGGAGTTTCCGTGTGAAATCCGGCGGAATCTCCAATCCCGCGTATGCCTTGCCACGGCGCACCATCGACTCCAACTCCGCCAGGCTGTCCACCCGCTTCACGACGCGAAAGGTTTGCGTGTTCACAAACGCATCCACGAGCTGCCGGCTGTCCGTGGTCCGATCTTCGTCGTACACCGCCATCGCCATGTGCTTCACGTCGTTGTCGAGCGCGAACCCGAACGCGATGATCTGCAGCAGCGGCGGGAAAAACATGAAGAACAACGTCGTGCGGTCGCGAAAGATGACGATGAACTCCTTGTAGAGGATCGCCCGAAAACCGCGCAGAAATTTCGGCATCTGGAATGTCATGTCGAACCTCCCGAGTGCTGTCGGGTCAGCACCACGAAGACATCTTCAAGCGACGGCCCGATCGGTCGGATGTCCACCTTGTGAATCCCGGCGCCGGCGAGTGCGTCGCGGATCGATTGTTCCGGCATCGATTCTTCGACCAGGAAGTGCATCGATTGGCCGAACACCGTCGCGGCGCGGACCCCGTCGAGTTTGCGCACCGCCCGCAGACCCGCGGTCACGTGGTCGCAGGTGACGTCGAGCCGCTTGGTGCCCGTCGGATTCACGACCGGCAACTGCTTCAACTCGTCGGGCGCGCCGCAGACTACAAGTTTCGACATATAGATGTAACCGACGTGCGTGCAGCGTTCCGCCTCATCCATATAATGGGTCGTCACGAACAGCGTCATGCCGCCGCTCGACAGTTCAAAGAGCAGGTCCCATAACTCGCGTCGTGCAACCGGGTCGATCCCGGCCGTCGGCTCATCGAGAAAGAGGACGGTCGGGCTGTGGACCAGCGCGCACGCCATCGCCAGCCGCTGTTTCCAGCCGCCGGAGAGCTGCCCGGCCCGGCGGTCGATATACGGTTCGAGGTGCGTGAGCGCAATCAGTTCATCGCGGCGCTTTTTCATCGTTTCGCCGCGCAGGCCGTATAACCGCGCGTAGAATTGCAGGTTCTCGTCCGCTGTCAGCTCGTCGTAGAGCGAGAACCTCTGGGACATGTATCCGAGTGAACCTTTGATCGCATCCGTTTCCCGCGAAACATCGTGGCCGGCGATGCGTCCTGTACCCGCAGATGGTTCCAAAATCCCGCACAGCATGCGAATCACCGTGGATTTGCCGGACCCGTTCGGGCCGAGAAAGCCGAAGATGGATTGTTTCTCGACGGAGAACGTGACCCGGTCCACAGCGGTGAAATCACCGAACCGCTTCGTCAGGTTCTCGCACTGGATCATCGCGTTCGCGGGCATGGGGATCAATTAGATCATGGCTGACCGGCCCGTAATCGCGCCAGTGCATTCTGCGCGTCGACCATGTTGGGTTGGAATTTCAACGCCAGTTCGTACTGTTCAATCGCTTCTCGCAGTTTACCCTCTTCCGCGAAGACCCGGCCCAAATCGTAATGCACCTCAGCGGAATCTGGCCGGATCCGAAGCGCCAGCTCCCATTGATTGATCGCCTCCGGCACCCTGCCGAGAAGGATCAGGGCATGCCCCAGGTTGCTGCGCGCCTCGAAAAGGTTGGGGTTGATCCGTAGCGCCTCCTCGAATTGTTCGACCGCTTCTGGAAGTCTGTCTTCCTGGGCGAGGGCAATTCCGAGATTACTGTGGGCCTCGATGAGATCGGGACGGAGTCGTGCTGTCTCACGGAACTCGATGATTGCTTTGTCGAATCTGCCCGCCTGCAGCAGCTGGCCTCCCAGATTATAATGGACCACCCACGCCCCCGGATTCTTCGCCACGTTGTCTTCCCAAAGAGTTCGCTCGGATGCGAATAGGCCGGCTCGTTTCCAGGTGGCCGACCCCAACGTCAATAGCACGGCCAGTCCTCCCACCGCTGCCCAGGATTGCTGTTGCCTCTCCAGGTGACGGTTGACGTTCATCGCCGCAGCCACCGCCACGCTGATGGGTCCCACGATCGAGTAATACTGCCAGTGATCGGCCACCAGGGAATATCGGTAAAAACTTTGGGGGAAGAATCCCAACACCGGAAAGAACATGACAACAAAATACCCGAACCCAAAAAAAAGGGGGCGTCCTCCTTCCTGACGCTTCCACCAAAACACCATGAGGCTCGCAATGACCAGCACCCCGGGTAAGTACGAAACCCAATAGGATGGATCGATCCTCCATTTCGGATAGACCATCATTAAATCGACCGGCAGTAACACCTTCCACAGGTAAAACCACGGGGCCCAGCCGGCTGCCGCCAGGCGAAAGGTGAAATCATCGCTTCGAATGCCCAGCGGCTTCAACGCGTGCGTGGAATGAAACCAAATCGTCAAAATTCCCAAGACCGCGGAAAAAAGAAAGAAAGGTGCGCAGCAAAGGAGATCCTTCGCCTTTACCCGGCCCCGTAACCACCAGACACAGCCCAACAGGACCACCGGCAGCATGACGACCGCCGTCTTGCTGAGCAAAGCCAACACAAACGCCAGCAGGGAAAGACCATACCAGCGCCACCGATTCTCTACGTCGAACTTTAAGTACAACAGGATCGACAGCGCGTAAAAGAACATTGAAAGCGTGTTCTTTTGCTCACTGATCCAGGCCACAGTCGCGACATTGACAGGATGGATGGCAAATACCAATGCTGCCATCCACGCGCCGATGACCTTTAATTGGCGCAGAACCAGCCATACCAGCACCGCGTTCATCGAGTGCAACAGGATGTTCACGGCGTGATAGCCCATCGGGGCCATACCCCATAATCGCCATTCCAACCAGCGCATGCTTCCGGTGAGTGGATAGTATTCCGTCGCTTCTGTTGTAAACCAGTATCGCCACAGGCCGTCGCTGGCTTTGACGAGTTGGTTCTCCGTCAGGAGCACGTTGTCATCCCAAAAAAAACCAGCGTGCAAGGCCGGCAGGTACACCACGATTGTCACCAGAATGAGAAGAACGGCGTGGGCACCCGGTGACCGCCACGTGTCCTTCATCGCATTGTTGGGTGATTCGTTCACTTGGGGAACGGCGGTACATTGGGAAAGGAAACATCGACCGACATTCCCGCGCGCAGCTTGCCGGTGTCCGTGGGGAGACGGATTTTTACACCGAACACCTGGCGTACGCGATCTTCGACGGTCTGGACGTTGCGCGGCGTGAATTCCGCGGCGCGATTGATCTGTTCGATGGTGCCGGTAAATCCTTCCTGGGAGGAATCGGTGTGCACTTGCACCGACTGGCCCAGTTGTACCAGACCCAACCACGCTTCGGGAACGTACACCCGCACCCACAGGTGCTGTGTGTAGAGCAGCGTCGCTACTTCCCGATTGGCGGCGAGCACATCTCCGACTTTCACACTCAAGATCTCGAGTACGCTGTCGCCGGGAGCCACGATCCGCATCTCACGCATTTGCGCGTCCATCTCAGCCAGTTGCGCACGCGCCTGGGCGACCTGCTCGGGCCGTGTGCCTTCTGCGAGCAAATCATAGCGCCTTTTGGCCGCGTCAGTGCTCTGCTCCAATGTGTGCGCGCGGCTGGTGGCGTTTTCCAGGTCGGTCGGCGCGTTGACTTTCTGCGCGAACAACTCCTCGGCGCGTTTCGCTTCCGCCCTGGCAAATTCCAGTTGCGCGGCAAGCGATTCCCAATCGTGCCTGGCGGCGTCAATCTCGGCGGGTCGCGGCCCGTGCTCCAACTCTTCCAGCACCGCGGCATCGTGATCGCGCCGCGCCTGTAGCTCCGCGGCGTCGAGATCGATGAGGTCCTGCTCGTTGGTCAGCGCGTCGCCTTCCTGCGCGTGAATCGTCACGACCCGTCCGCCATAACGGGACGCAACATGCACCTCGTCCACTTCCACGGTACCGGAAACGGAGCGCGTTTCCATTTGATGCTGTGACAACAGCCAGAGGGCCGCCGCAATCACCACCATCAGGACTACCACAATCCGAATCGTCGGTTTTTTGTTCGCCACGCGGCCCTCCGTCTTTCACTGCGAGAATAGCAGAGCGCCGCAACGAGACGAAAGCGGAAAGAGCATCCGCTTGGCATCCGCGGTCCGGGTTGACTTCGAGAAATGGCCCACGCAAGATGCGCGCGCAATGAGCGTGGGCCGCCTCATGTCGACGGTGGGAGTTTTCCTGGCCATGGCGGGGGTGACGCCCGGGGCCACGCCTCCGGACTTGGCAGTGTGCGTGACGGTAGAAAACCCGGTGCAGCGTCCGGGAGCCTATTGCGTGCTGCACCTCCAAATTCCCGGGGGCGATCCATTCAACCGCTACGTCATCCAGGACGGCGATGCTCTGGAATATGACGCCTTGATCGCGCCGTCCACACCACTGACGGGCGGCGGCATCGACTTGCAATTCACCGACCTCGGTTGGCTGTCGGTGGTGATGACTCGACAGACACCCGACCTCGCGGCCGGGGCAACGCGTTCATGGATATCGGCAACCGGCCGCTGGCAACACATCCGCATCCCCTTGTCCGTGGCCGCAGAACGGAGAATCGACCGGTGTTGTCTGCGTCTTGTCGATGACGCACCCGGGTCGTACCAGGTGTTGCTGGACAATATCATCATCAGTCACGCGGACCGCGCCCCCCTCGTGTTCTTCGACAACCAACACCAGGTCGCCGTTGGTCTGCAGGAGGCTAGCGGTTTCCGCATGCCGCATCCGGTCGTCTTCGACAAAGTCTTGCTGCCGCAGGATGCCTCGCTACCCGACATAATGCAGCGACTGTCGAAGACAAGCCTGGAGCTGCCACGCCTGGCTGCCGAGTTCGCCGGCCTGAATCTATTGCAAGAGGATTTCGCGGCAACGGGCGAGCCGACGAATTTCCCGGTGATTATCGAACAACTCTCCCACTACAGCTGGCGCAAGTTATTCGCCGAACTCCGCCCGCGTGAGTTCGCCCGGCAGATAGATGCCACCCTGGTAACAGCCGAACCACTTCGGGCCTATACCAAGCGGTACACGGTGGATGCGGTTGCGTACGCGCATTTGGATTTCGTCTGGTTGTGGAGTTGGCCGTTCACCCTGCGAGCGGCGCACGACACTTTCCGTCAAATGCTCGCCTTCATGGACGAGTATCCGCAATTCACTTTCACTTACACCAGCCCGGCCCTTTTCGAGGCGTTGGAACGGGAAGACCCGGAAATGTTTGCGCAAATCCAGAGACGCGCTCGTGAAGGCCGTTGGGAAATGGCTGGCTCGCGCTGGTGCGAGGCCGACCCGAATCTGATCAGCGAGGAATCCCACGCCCGCCATTTCCTGCAAGCCCAGCGCTACAATCAGGAGAAATTTGGCACCCGGACAACTGTTTGCTACGAGCCGGATATCTTTGGTCACCTGCCCACGATGCCGCAACTACTGCGCAAAAGCGGTGTGCTTTACTACGTGTCCCAACACCTGCCGGCCGACCCCTCCACGTTTTGGTGGAAAGGACCCGATGGCAGTCGCGTACTCGTCTACTCGGCGCACAAGTACAGCGATACGCTGGATGAAAACCTGTTGAATTTCTGCCTCACGCCAAATCAGCGGCGCGCCGGGCACACCGACTCACTGATCGTCTATGGCGTTGGCAACCATGGCGGAGGCCCGACGCGCGATCAAATCGAAAACGCGGTGTGGCTCGATAAGATGCCGGATTTTCCCTCCGTGAAATTCTCTACACTCGGCCGTTTCATGGAGACTATTTCCCAGCAGGCGCCCACGGCCACCGCCCTCGTTCGGCAGGGAGACATTCAGTTGGATTATCGCGGAACCTATACCACGCATGCCGAAATCAAACGACTCAACCGCGCCTGCGAAAACACGCTGATCACCGCCGAATCATTCGATGCCATCTCACAGATCCTCGGTCTCCAGACCCGAACCAACCAGTTCAATGATCTGTGGCGCTCGGTCCTCTGGGCTCATCATCACGATACAATCAGCGGGACCACTATCCATGACTCGTCCCTGTACGCCGACAGGCAACTGGGTTTGGTACTGAGTAACGCCACCTTCGCGCTTGCCCGCTCGTTATCGAATATCGTCGCGGCAGTCGATACCATTGGACCAACACCACACGCCCGCGTCGTGTTTAATCCCGTTGCGTGGCCGGTGATTGCTCCCGTGCGTGTGCCGCTTCCCGATACCAGGCAGCAATGGGAATGGATCGATACCACTGGGCGCGCTTCGTTCGTGCAGCTCGACCCGGCCTCGAGCAATTCGCCCATGGGAGTGGCTGTGCTACCACCATTACCGGGACTCGGCTATCAAGTAGGCTGGTTACAGCCCCGCCCATCGGTGAAGGACGACGATCTGCAGAAGAATCCCGGGCGTTTGGTTGCTCGCAATCAACATCTCGAACTGGAGATCTCTCCGCAATCGGGAAATATCACGCGCCTGACGCATCTGGCATCCACTACGGAATGGGTGCAGGCCTCCTCTCCATCAGTCCGGTTGCGTGTCGATTATGAAGCGCCTCATGATTGGTCGGCGTGGGAATTCGGCCCGGTGGCACGGACAGAATGGCTCGACGACGCGAAGAGCGTCACCTGCATCGAAAGCGGCCCGGTGCGCACCGTTTTCCGCGCTCGTTACCAATTCGGCCATTCGTCGATCGACAAGGATATCATCCTGTATCACGACCTGAGCCGGGTGGACATTGCGATCCATGTTGACTGGCAGGAACACGGGTCCGCCATCGCACCCACTCCATGGTTGCGCCTCGAGTTTCCCACGACGGCCACCGTCAACCATGCAACATACATGATTCCGTTTGGCGAAATCGAGCGACCCGCCGACGATGCCGAGTATCCGGCCACCTATGGAATCGGCATCAACTGCCAACACGGCAGTGTCTGTCTGGTCAGTGACTCGAAGAATGGTTTCAGCGCCAACACGAATACGATTCGCGTGAGTCTTCTTCGCACTCCGAATTATCCCGATCCAGAATCCGACGTCGGTCCTCACGAAATGGCATTCGCGCTGGAAATTTCCGCGGAACCATGGGCTCAGGCCGCCATGGGGCGCCGCGGCATGGAATTCAATCGCCACCCCATCGTCGTGAGCGCGAACCCGCACAAAGGGTCGTTGCCGGTCGAGCAAAGTTTCTTTTCCGTCGAACCGTCAACCGTACTCGTGACCGCGTTGAAGACCGCCTACGACACGCCTGGCAATCTCATCGTCCGCCTGTACCAATCCGCAACAAATCTCTGTGTTGCACGATTGAGTACGACATTACGGTCAAACTCGTGGTCTGAGACGGATTTGATCGAGCGACCGCTCACCAACGCGCCGCCAGTCGATCCTCTACGCCTGCCTGTTGGCGCGTGGGACATACGCACGTATCAGCTCACGCCAAAACAATAGCCAGCCGCTTTTCGTTGACGCCGCCGGGGGTGGCTTGCACAATCCACACTTATGCCGGGACCGATCTGGAAGTGGGTTTTATTCAATGCCTTTGTGCTGGCGATGCTGGCGCTGGATCTAGGCGTGGTTCACCGCCGGAAGCATGAGATCAAGTTCAAGGAAGCGGTCGCGTGGAGCGCCGTGTGGATTGGGCTGGCCCTGGCATTTGCCGCGTTGGTCGCCTACAAGCGCGGCACGGCCACGGCCCTGCAGTTCCTGACTGGCTACATCATCGAGGAATCCCTGAGTGTCGACAATCTGTTCGTATTCCTGCTGATCTTTTCCTACTTCGCTGTACCGACTCGTCTCCAGCACGGCGTGCTTTTTTGGGGCATCCTCGGGGCGATGGTTCTCCGCCTGTTATTCATTGTCGCCGGCGTCGCCCTGATTGAGAGATTTGAATGGGTGATCTACCTTTTTGGCGGCATCCTGGTGTACAGCGGCGTGAAAATGGCCCTGGAAAAAGAAAAGAAAATCGACCCCAACCAGAATCCTGTCTTGAAACTGTTTCGCAAGCTCATGCCCGTGACGACGGAATACGAGGGCAGTAAGTTCCTCGTGCGGCGCGACGGACGGGTATTCGCAACTCCGCTCCTGCTGGTCCTGATCGTTGTGGAGACGACGGACTTGATCTTTGCGGTGGATTCAATTCCCGCGGTGCTGGCCATCACGCGGGATCGGTTCATCGTCTACACGTCCAACGTTTTCGCCATCCTTGGCTTGCGCGCGATGTTCTTTGCCTTGAAGGGCGCGATGGATCTGTTCCACCACCTGCATTATGGGTTGTCGGCCATCCTCGTTTTCGTCGGCGCCAAGATGCTTCTCGGACACTTCGTTGAAATCCCGATCGGCGTCGCGCTCGGAGTGGTGGCGTCCATACTGGCGCTGTCCATCATTGCCTCGCTGATCTGGCCGCGGACGTCAGAGAACTAGCATACAATCGCCATAGCTGAAAAACCGGTACCGCTCGCGCACCGCCTCTTCGTACGCCTTCAAGATCAACTCGCGCGAAGCAAATGCGCTCACCAGCATCAGCAGCGTCGAGCGCGGCAGGTGGAAATTCGTCAATAGCCCGTCTACGCGGCGAAACACGTGGGGCGGACGAATGAAAATGTCGGTGGCGCCCTCGCGCTCTTCCAGCTTGTCGCACGACTCCAGTGTCCGCACCACCGTTGTGCCCACGGCCACCACACGCTGCGCGTCCTCGATGGCCTGAACCGTCGCCGCCGAAATTGAAAACTTCTCGGCGTGCATCCGGTGTTCCTCAACGTTCGCCACCTTCACCGGTCGAAACGTTCCAATGCCGACATGCAACGTGATGAATGCATGCCCAATACCCGAAGCTTGCAGTTGGGTAAGCAACTCAGGTGTAAAGTGCAGCCCCGCCGTCGGCGCGGCCACCGCGCCTGGCTCCCGCGCAAACACTGTCTGGTAGCGTTCACGGTCCATGTCGGGCTGTTCGGTCGCGCGTTTGATGTACGGTGGAAGCGGCGTGACCCCGTGTGCGGCGACGTAAGCCTCCATGTCGCCGGTGAAACGCAGTACCCGACCGCCAAATTCCGTCTCACCTTCGATGACAGCGCTCACACCGTCTTCGAATCGCAAGGTCGCGCCCGCCTTCGCCCGCTTGCCGGGCTTTACCAGGGCGGACCAACGATCAACACCCAGTTTTTCGACGAGCAATAGTTCGACCTCGGGTTCGCGCGACCAAATGCGTGCGGGAATGACCTTCGTGTCGTTGAGCACCAATAGATCACCAGCCTGCAGGTGCTGGCCGAGGTTGTGGAAGTGATCGTGGCGGATCTCGCCGGTCGCGCGATTGACGACCATCATCCGCGACGCCGCGCGGTCCGCCAGCGGCTGCTGCGCGATCAGCTCTGTTGGCAAATGATAATCAAAATCGGCGGTCTTCATGCCCGGATCGCTAGCGCCTCCCGAACAACCGGAAAAGCAACGTAACAACGATGCTGATAACCAGGCATGTCATCACGGGAAAATAGAATCGGAAGTGTTCGCGTTTGATATCGATGTCACCCGGCAATCGCCCCAACCAAGGCAACCGGCCACCGAGCGAGAATAGAACCCCGAGCACAACCAGCGCGATCCCGATAACAACCAGAGCTTTGCCGATGTCATTCATAGCCGATGGTTCACCGTCACCACCACCATGATTGCGTGCCGACCCGTCAGATTCAAGTGCGCTTTGCAAATGATGAGCCAATCGAGTCGGCTCAGAACGTACACTCCAACTTCAAGGCGTGTTCGAGACGCCAGAGGTATTCGTGGCGCGGGATTTCGAAAGTGCCGAACTGCTGCAAGTGCGGGGTGGTCCATTGCGTGTCCAGCAGCACAAATCCGCGGGCGCGTAATCGTTCCACGAGGGCCACAAGCGCCACCTTCGAGGCGTCGGTCGCGCGGTGGAACATACTCTCCCCGAAGAACGCGCCGCCCAGTGTCACACCGTACAAGCCACCGACGAGCCTCCCCTGCAACCACGTCTCCACACTATGCGCGTGGCCGAGCCGGTGCAATTGGCAATAGCATTTATTGATTCCCGGCGAAATCCACGTGCCTTCCTTGCGCCTGGCGCACTCGCCAATGACGGTCGGGAAGTCCGCGTCGTATGTGATTTCGAATTTTTTCCGCAGCCACACGCGCCGCAGCCCGTGCGGGACGTGGAACCGGTCGTCGAGGGGAATGACCGCGCGCGGATCGGGCGAAAACCACCCAATGCGGCCGCGTTGGTCGACGGCCATCGGGAAGATGCCGCGTCGATACGCAGTCAGCACAAGTTCAGGCTCGAGCACGGACCGATTGTACCCACCAACATCCACTCATCCAAGTTATCCTCGGCCGCGTCTGTTAGAGCGTGTCCAAACGGGTTGCACTCATTGAAGGACAACTATTTACAACAAATCCAGCAACTGTAGAGAATTTTGTGCACATAAAATGCTTTATTTACCTCGGGTCAAAGTTATTATGAATATACTCGTAGCGGAAGACGACAGTGTGTCACGGCGGATCCTGCACCGCAACCTCACCCGGCTTGGCCACACTGTCTCGGAGGCCGGCAACGGCGTTGAAGCGTGGTCGATTCTTCAACATGAACCGATCCGCATCGTGGTCAGCGACTGGATGATGCCGGAGATGAGCGGACTGGAATTGTGCCGCCACATTCGTGAACGCAACGACTCCAATTACACCTATTTCATCCTGTTGACAGCGCGCGAGGGCGATGAGAATTACCGCGAAGCCATGACCGCCGGTGTGGACGACTTCCTAACCAAGCCGCTGGACCGCGAGGAATTGGAAATTCGGCTGCGGGTGGCCGAACGCATCATCGGGTTCGCGACACAAGTGCGGCAATTGAAAGAACTCCTGCCAATTTGCATGTATTGCAAAAAGATCCGCGACGATCACGATTACTGGAAGGTCATTGAAGAATACATCCACCAGTACACGGGCACTGATTTCAGCCACGGAATTTGTCCCGACTGTTACGAAAAGATCGCCGTACCGCAGATTGAGGCCGCCTTGCGGAACAAAACGGGTGCCCAACTGCAGGAGAGTCGTCAATGAGTTCGACCACCCGTCAACGAATCCAGATTGCAGTCAGCGTGCTCTGGCTGGTCATCGTTGGTTTGGGGACCGGGATGCTTTGGAAGTACAGCAACACACCGAACCCGGACCCTACGCCTCCCGTTCACTGGCCGGCTGCGACCACGATCCCGCGGACGGATGGCCAGGCTACCCTCGTTATGTTTGTCCACCCACGTTGCTCCTGCACCAGCGCCAGCATGGGCGAACTGGCGGTCTTGATGGCGCACTGCCAGGGTCTCGTGAACACCCGGGTGCTGTTCTTTCGACCCAGCGGATCCCACGAGGATTGGACCCATTCCGATCTCTGGCATGCGGCTGCCGCCATCCCCGGTGTAACCGTCCAAACCGATGAAGATGGCCGCGAAGCCCGGCTCTTCCATGCCGAAACTTCCGGCCACACGGCGCTGTATGACGCGCAGGGACAACTGGTTTTTGATGGCGGGATCACGGCTTCTCGCGGGCACTCGGGCGACAATGACGGACGCGACGCGATCATGGCCTTGCTCCACGGCAAGACCACAGAACGCGCCCAGACCCCGGTGTATGGCTGCCTCATCCTTCATCCAGAATCAAAAACCACCGACGGAGCAAAATGATGGACTTAACAACGTCGACGCCAGAACGTAGCGAAGCGACCAACCGTCGCATTCACCAACTCTTCGAGGAGAGCCAGGAACAACTCCACAAACGCACCGACCACATGTTTGCCGCGTTGATGGCCCTACAGTGGCTCGCGGGCATCGTTGCGGCCTTGTGGATTTCCCCGAGAGCGTGGGTCGGACAGACCAGCTACGTCCATCTGCACGTTTGGGCGGCCCTGCTGCTAGGCGGCGCTATCTCAGGCTTTCCCATCTTCCTTGCGCTCACCCAACCGGGAAAAACGCTGACCCGCCATGTCATCGCCATCGGGCAGATGTTGACCTCTGCGCTGTTGATCCACCTGACCGGCGGGCGCATCGAGACTCATTTTCATGTATTTGGTTCCCTGGCATTCCTGGCTTTTTACCGGGACTGGCGGGTCATGCTCTCCGCCACGATCGTCGTGGCTGCAGACCATTTTGCCCGGGGAATGTTGTGGCCGCAGTCCGTGTTTGGGGTCCTCACGGCCAGCCACTGGCGCTGGATCGAACACGCTGCCTGGGTGCTGTTTGAAGACACATTCCTTCTCCTCTCGATCCGCCAGAATCTGACCGAAATGTCCGGCGTGGCCGAACGCCAGGCGGAACTCGAGGCGGTCAACGCGAACATTGAAAACAAGGTCGCCGAGAGGACACTGGAATTGACGACCGAGAACGCCGAACGCAAGCGCGCCGAGGAAGAGTTGCGTCGCAGCGAGAAGCGCTTCCGCAGCTCGATGGAGTATGCGGCGATCGGCATGGCCCTGGTGGCGCCCGATGGCCGCTGGCTCCGCGTGAACCGCGCGCTCTGCAAAATCGTCGGCTACTGCGAGGCCGAATTGCTGGCGACAGATTTCCAATCCATCACCCACCCGGACGACCTGGAAGAAGACTTGAAGAATGTCCGCAAAATCCTGGCCGGCGAGATCGACGCTTACGAGATGGAGAAACGCTACATCCACAAGGAGGGTCATTCCGTGTGGATTCAGCTCAACGTCTCACTCGTGCGCGATGCCGACGGTCAGCCGCTGCATTTCATCTCGCAAATTCAGGACATTACTGAACGCAAACGCCAGGCCAGCGAACTCGCAGCTGCCCGCGACGTGGCTGTGGAATCAGCGCGGGTGAAGGCGGAGTTCCTTGCCAACATGAGCCATGAAATCCGCACACCGATGAACGGCATCATCGGCATGACCGGCTTGCTGCTCGATTCACCGCTCAATCCCGAGCAACACGAGTTCGTGGACACTATCCGGACTTGCGGTGATACGTTGCTCACACTCATCAATGATATCCTCGACCTGTCCAAAATCGAGGCCGGCAAGCTGGCTTTCGAAACGATCGACCTTGATCTGCGCCATGCAGTCGAGGGCGTCGTCGAACTGCTAGCCGAGCGCGCGCAGAGCAAGCGGCTCGAGCTGGTCTCGCTGGTGCATCATGACGTCCTGACATCGCTGCGCGGTGACCCGGGACGGTTGCGCCAGGTACTGATGAACCTCGTTTCCAACGCGATTAAGTTCACCGAGCATGGTGAGGTCGTCGTCCGGGCCGTCCGCCACGCCGAGACAGACCGGGACGTGATCGTGCGCTTCACCGTGCAGGACACAGGCATTGGTATTAGCGAAGAGACACGGGGACGCTTGTTCCAGGCATTCAGCCAGGAGGACGGATCGACAACGCGCAAGTATGGCGGGACGGGACTCGGGCTCGCCATCTCGAAGCGCCTGGTCGAGATGATGGGTGGAGAAATTGGCGTCGATAGCACGCCCGGTGTCGGCTCGATCTTCTGGTTCACCGCCCGCTTTGAGAAACAGCCGAATACATCTGTTGTTGATGTGGCGTGCGCCCAGGATTTACGCGCCGCCCGCATTCTCGTCGTTGATGACAACGCGACCAACCGCCGGATCGTCCGCCTGCAACTCAAATCCTGGGACATCGCGAGCGATGAGGCGAGCAGCGCCGAGGAAGCGCTCCTGGTAATGCGCCGCGAATACGATGCGGGCCACCCATTCGACCTGGTGGTGCTCGACATGCAGATGCCGTCCGTCGATGGCCTTCAATTGGCGCGCAACATCAAGTCTGACCCCGCGCTGGCAGACACGCGTCTAGTTATGATGACCTCCCTCGGCAAGACCGAGCATGACGCCGAAATCACCGAGGCGGGCATCCTGCTCTGCCTCACCAAGCCGGTCAAGCAATCGAAACTTTACGACGCGCTGGCGACTGCCATGTCCAACAGCACCAACGACGTGCTCGACCCGCTGGCCTCGAACGCATCTTCCGCGTCGGCCTCCGTGACCCCCTCGGCGTCACGCGGCAACGCGCGCATTCTCGTTGCCGAGGACAACCCGGTGAATCAGAAAGTGATCCTGCGCCAACTCGCCAAGATGGGTTATGCCGCTGACGCGGTGGCCAATGGCCTCGAGGTGTTGCAGGCGCTCACGCGCATACCATACGACCTTGTCCTGATGGATTGCCAGATGCCCGAGATGGACGGCTACGCGGCCACGAGAGAGTTGCGTCGTCGTTCGGGTAGCTCAGCCCGCGTGCCCATCATCGCCCTCACGGCCCATGCCATGGAAGGTGACCGCGAGAAATGCTTTGTTGCGGGCATGGACGACTATATCAGCAAGCCGGTCAATGTGGAGGAACTGCAGGCTAAACTGGCGCGCTGGCTTTCGCTGAGACCACCCGTAGCGGAGGCGACCGTGGCACCGAGCTCGGTGGATGAGCCCGTCGACCTGCCGCTGTTGCGCAATGTCGCCGACGGCGACACCGAGTTCATGAACGAACTTGTCGAGCTTTACCTTGTCGATGCCGGAAAACGCGTCGCCGCGCTCCGCCACGCCGTGACCAGCGGCGCCGTGACTGACGTTGAACAGATTGCCCATACACTGGCGGGCGCCAGCATGGCCTCCGGCATGCGCGCGGTCGCGCCGCCGCTGCGCAAGCTTGAGCGCATGGCCCGCGCCGGTCAACTCGTTGATGCCACCGCGCTCGTCGAAGAGGTCGCCACACAACTGGATCGCACCCGCGACTTCCTCGCAACCGCCCTCCTGAGCAACAGTGAGCAGGTTGCCGTCGTGACCGGCTAACCACAATCCCGACCGATCCGGTGGGTGGGTCTGACGCCCACCGCACTTCGCCAGACGAAGACTTGCGCAATCGGTCGTCTTGCCGCACAATGCGCTCCTGCTTACGTAATTATTCAGGAGACTTTCATGATGATGATACCCGTGACATTGGATAATCCGACGACCAAGCCGCTCGACCAGCTTTGCATCGACACCATCCGCACGCTCGCGATGGATGGCGTGCAAAAAGCCAACTCGGGCCATCCGGGCGCGCCAATGGGTCTGGCGCCCGTTGGCTATTGGCTTTGGGAGAAATTTCTGCGGCACAACCCGGAGAATCCCCAGTGGCCAAACCGCGATCGGTTTGTGTTGTCGGGCGGACACGGCTCGATGTTGCTCTATAGCCTGCTGCATTTGACCGGGTACGATTTGCCGATGAGTGAGTTGGAGCGCTTCCGGCAGTTGGGCAGCCGTACGCCGGGTCATCCGGAATACGGGCTGACCGTTGGCGTGGAAACGACCACCGGGCCGCTGGGGCAGGGATTCACCAACTCAGTCGGCATGGCCATCGCCGAGCGCTGGCTTGCCGAACATTTCAACCGCGACGGCCACGAGATCATCAACTATCGCACGTACGCCATGGGGGGCGACGGCGACATGATGGAGGGCATCTGTTCCGAAGCCGCCTCGCTCGCGGCGCACCTCGGCCTGCACAAGCTGCTGTGGATTTACGACAACAACAAGATCAGCATCGAGGGCAAGACCTCTCTCTCCTTCAGCGAGGACGTCGGGGCGCGCTTCAAGGCCTACGGTTGGTTTGTCCAGCACGTGGCCGACGCCAACGACCTCAAGGCGCTCAACCGCGCCCTCAAGCGGGCGCTCAAGCAAACCGGCAAGCCGTCGTTTATCGTCGTCAATAGCCACATCGGGTTCGGCGCGCCCACGAAGCAGGACACAAACGAGGCCCACGGTGAACCACTCGGCGAAGAAGAGGTTCGCAAGACCAAGGAGCGGTACGGGTGGCCGCCCGACGCGAAATTCCTCGTGCCGGACGAAGTCGCGAAGCACATGCGCAAACAATTCCGGCGCGGGCGAAAACTGGAAAAGGAATGGCAGGCGAAATTTGACGCGTTCGCGCAGGCCCAGCCGGCCCTCGCTGCGGAATGGAAGTTAATCCAGAACCGCGAGATGCCCGCTGGCTGGGACAAGGACATCCCGACTTTCCCCGCCGATCCGAAAGGTCTGGCCACACGCATATCCAACAACAAAGTGCTCAATGCTGTCGCCAAGAATGTCCCCTGGCTCATCGGCGGCGCCGCCGATCTCGCGCCGTCCACCAAGACCTTGATTGCTGATGGCGGCGATTTCGAAAAAGGATCGTACAATGGCCGCAATTTCCACTTTGGGGTGCGCGAACATGCCATGGCGGGCATCGTCAATGGTATGGTGCTTTCCAAACTTCGCGCGTACGGCGCAGGCTTCCTGATTTTCTCCGACTACGCCCGCGGCTCGATTCGCTTGAGTGCCGTCATGGAGATCCCGATGCTGCATATCTTCACCCACGACAGCATCGGCGTCGGTGAAGACGGCCCTACGCATGAGCCCGTAGAGCACCTCATGTCCCTGCGCGCCATCCCACACATGGTGGTCATCCGTCCCGGTGATGCCAACGAAGTGGCCGAGGCGTGGCGCGTAATGATGGAGGAGAAGAAGCACCCGATCCTCCTCGCCCTCACGCGACAGGCGGTCCCCACGCTCGACCGCACGAAGTATGCGCCGGCGTCCGGACTGCGACAAGGCGCGTATATCCTCAGCGATTCCCAAGGACAACCGGACATTATCCTCATCGGCACCGGCTCGGAGTTGCAGTGGTGTGTCGAGGCCGGCGAGAAATTGAAGTCGGAAGGCGTGAAGGTTCGTGTGGTCAGCATGCCCTCAACAGCAATCTTCGATCGTCAACCTCAGGAATATCGGGACCGTGTCCTGCCGCCGTCCGTGCGGAAACGTCTCTCCGTCGAAGCCGGTGTAACTCTCGGCTGGCAAAAGTACGTCGGCATCGACGGCGCATCCGTCGGCCAGGACCGATTCGGTGCGTCGGCCCCCGTCAAGGACGTGATGAACCACTTCGGATTTACCGCGGAGAATGTTTACAACCATGCCAAGACCCTGTTGGCCACCCGGCCGTAGTGAGGCGACTGCGTTTTGACGCTTCATCAGTCTACCTTCGTCCACATCTGCCACGAAATGACAATCGCTAACCGCCGGCGATGGCGCCGATGACGGTAAAGGGCTCCTTTCCCGATACGACATCGTCGGGCAGTGGAGTGTCAGGCGGCCCGTTGGACAGGTCCTCCTCACAGGCGTAGAAGCGCAGAAAGGGCCGCCGCTTTTGTGTGCCGTGGTCGCGGATCGTACCGGTCAACACAGGGTACTGGGCTTCGAGCGCGTCGAGAACCGACCGCACCGTTACCGGGCCCTTGACGTCGACCGTCACCTCGCGGTCGACGTGGGCGAGGTTCCGTAGATGGAATGGTAGCTCCACTCGGATCATGGCAGTGTCTGGACTTCGACCGACAGAACGGGCGGAAGATCTCGGACAATGGGTTTCCAGCTGTCGCCGCTGTCGTTCGAGGCGTACACCTGCCCGCCGGTGGTGCCAAAGTACACGCCGCACTTATCGAGCGAATCCACAGCCATCGCGTCGCGCAACACATTCACGTAGCAGTCCTGTTGCGGTAGGCCTTTCGCGAGCGGCTCCCACTCGTCGCCACCCGTGCGGCTGCGGTACACGCGCAGTTTGGCATCAGGCGGATAATGTTCTGAATCGCTCTTGATGGGGACGACATAAATGGTATTCGGCTCGTGCGCATGGACGTCAATCGGGAAGCCGAAATCGCTCGGCAGATTCCCGCTGACCTCTTGCCAGGATTCGCCGCCGTCGTCGCTGCGGTTGACGTCCCAGTGCTTCTGCATGAACAGCACATTCGGGCGGGACGGATGCATCGTGATACGGTGCACACAATGGCCGACCTCGAAGGACTTGTCCGGCAACTCGTATGCCGACTTCAGCCCTCGCGTGGCCGGCTTCCACGTTTTACCGCCATCCTCGGTGCGGAACACGCCCGCTGCCGAAATCGCCACAAAAATCCGGTTGGGATCTTTTGGGTCGAGCAGGATGGTGTGCAGGCCCATCCCACCGGCGCCGGGTTGCCAGAGATTGCTTTTCGCACTGCGCAAGCCCGGAAGTTCCTTCCAGGATTTGCCGCCGTCGGTCGAACGAAACAACGCCGCGTCTTCCACCCCGGCGTACACGGTGTCCGGATCGGTCAACGACGGCTCGAGATGCCAGACGCGTTTGAATTCCCATGGATGCTGGGTGCCGTCGTACCACAAATGCGTGCCCACCTTCCCCTCGTACACGAATTTGTTGCTCTCGCCTTTGGGCATGCCTTCGGGCGTCATCGTCGCGCCGCCGCCCGGCGGATTCCACGTTTTGCCGCCGTCATCGGAGCGTTGCAAGACCTGCCCGAACCAGCCACTGGTCTGCGATGCATACAAGCGGTTTGGATCAACGGGCGAACCCTTTACATGATAAATCTCCCAGCCGCCAAGTTGGAGACCGCTGACATCCCACTTTTCGCGCTTACCATCCGCGGTCAGGATGAAGGCGCCCTTTTTCGTGCCAACCAGAACTCGTACTTTGCTCATTGTTTCCTCCCGATGTTATCCTGCCTGAACCATACCGAACCCAAATCATTTGGCAACCCGCTTTTTAGGGAATTCGGCTCACTGAATGCGGCCAGAAGAAGTCCGCTGGATGGCATTCAAATCGCTCATATTCACAGTGTGCAACGACAGCTGATCGAACGCAAACGCGGACACATCCGACCATTGCAAATCCGAGGGCTTTTCGTTACAGTCCGCGCGATGAAGAAGTCCCTCCAGTTGTGCATTTTGGTTTCGCTGTGCCTGGGTGGCGCGGTTGGCGCCTGGGCGGCGGATCCTGGCGACCGTTTCCTCGAAGCGTACTTCCTCATCCAGGAGGGGGATGCGGCTGTTCACGATAGCGACTGGACGAAGGCCAACCTGAAGTACAGCGGCGCGCTCGACATCTTGAATGAGATCAAGACGGAGAGCCCCGACTGGAATCCGCACATCATCGAGTTCCGCACAAAGTATATCGCCGACCATCTGGCCAGCTTGAAAACCAAGCTGGCGCAACCCCCTGCCCCGCCGCAACCGCAACCTGCCGCGACCACGAACGAGATTCCCGCGCCCCAACCCATACCGCCTGTCGTATCCACCATCGCCACCAATCCTGCCACGGCGGCCGAGAGCGAGCAGGTTCGGCAACTGACCTCGGAATTGCAGCGCGCCCATGAGCAAGTGGAGCAGTTGGAAGCTGCCCGCAACGAACTGAATGCCAAGCTGCAGGAGCAACTCAGCAAAGTTGCGCCGACGCAGACCACCCCGCAAATCGAAGAGCTTCTCAAAACGAACCAGGACCTTGCCGCCAAGCTGGCCGCCGCGCAAACCCAGATCGCGGAAGCCCGCGAGCGCGCCGCTGCGGTCCCCGCCGTGCCGACGACGACTACACCCACCGCAACATCGGACCTGGAACAATTGCGGTCGGAACTCGCTCAGGCCCGCGGTGAATTGCAGCAGACAAAAGAGGAACTCCAGCAGACACGGCTCGAGTTGGGAACCACCAAACAGGCGCTCGAGAAAGCGCAGACGGACAACACGGAATTGCGGCGTTCGTACGAGGAGGTCATCGGACAGCTCACCGACGCAAACAAAAAACTGACCGCCGTCAAGGCCGGCAGCGACAAGGACGATGAAATCATCCGCCAGTTGCGGAAGGAAAACGCGCTGTTGCGGATCATTGCGGAACGCAAGGCTTCTGACTCCGCCACCACCGGTGAAAGCGAAGAGACTACGAACGGCCCGTCCATCCCCGAGCTTCGTGGGTGGCGTCCGCGCCCCCGTGCGCAGCCAGTCGTCAAGGCCCCGCCGCCGCCCAAACTGGAAGAACCCAAACCGGAGCCAAAGCCAACGCCACCGCCCTCTTCGATGGAAGAATCGAGCCGGGGCAAGCTGGTCGCTACACTGACTGCGCCAAAGAAGGCTGAACCGACGAACGAAACGGTCGTCGCGGAACCGCCGAAACCGCAGACCAACGCTCCCGCAAAGCCTCCAGCGCCTGCGACGCCCCCGGCACCCGCGAAGCCTCCGGCTCCTGTGAAAAAGACGCCTCCGCCCGCACCGAAGAAAGAAACCGCAGAGCCGGCCGAGGCCGCGCCGAAGGACCAGGAGAAGGAGAAGCCGCAACCGGCAGCACCGGCTCCACCTGACGTGCGCAAGTTGCTTAATGAAGGCCGCGCCGCGCTCGCGTTGAAGGATTTCGATACTGCGGCGGGCAAGTACAACGCCGCTTTGGATCTGGAGCCGACGAACAGCGTCGCACTCGCCAACCTCGGCGTCATCCGCTACCAGCAGAATCGTCTCGACGATGCCGAAAACTACTTGCGCAAAGCGGCCGTCGCCGCGCCCAACGACAGCAACACGCGCTCCCTGCTGGGCGTGGTCTATTTCCGCAAAGGAGCGATCGAGGACGCCTACGCGGAACTGAATCGCGCCGTCGCGATCGACCCCCATAACGCCGAGGCGCACAACTACCTGGGGATCGTGCTCAGCGAAAAGGGTTGGGGCGCTTCCGGCGAATTGGAAATCCGCCGCGCCATCGAGATGAACCCGCAATATGCAGACGCTCATTTCAACCTGGCCGTCGTTTACGCCAAGCAGCGTAACCCGAAAGTGGAACTCGCCCGCTATCATTATAAGAAGGCGCTCGATCTGGGCGCCAAGCCCGACCCGGAACTCGAGGCGCTGTTGAAGAAACTTTCCGAAAAACCGGCTGCCCCCGCGGACGGGGTACAACCAAAACCGTAATCAGCGCCCACCTCGCGAAGCAGTGGCGACCGTCGCCGGCATCACACCGGCAGCAGGATCCGAAAGGTCGTTCCCTTCTTCGGCGCGCTCTTGACTTCGATCTTCCCGCTGTGTGCCTCCACAATTTTTTGGACGATGGCCAGCCCAAGCCCGGTCCCTTGCGTTTTCGTGGTGAGAAACGGCTCAAAGATCTGTTTCTGCTTCTCGGGCGCCATGCCCATGCCCGTGTCGGTGAATGACAGCACCATCGTGCTTCCGGGCCCGTGTTGCATGGCCGAGGAGACCGTGAGCGTTCCGCCGCGGATCATCGCATCGGCCGCGTTGAGAATCAAATTCAGGCACGCCTGCTCGATCTGGCCGCGATCGGCCCGCACCTTCGGCAGTCCCTCGCCAAATTTCCGGACCAACTCGATCTTCTGCTGGCTCAATTTTTGGCGCGTGAGCAGCAGCACGTCGTCGAGTAAATCATTCACGTCCACCAGCTCCAGGGTCGGCTCGGTCGAGCGCGCGTAACCGAGCAAATGATCGACGATCTTGTTCAGGTGGTCCATTTTTTCGGACATGATCTCCGCGTCGCGCGCCCGCGGGTCCTCGGGCGGGAATTTCAAATCGAGCGAGTGAAACAACATCTTCATTACCGTGAGCGGATTGCGAATTTCGTGGGCGACCTCCGCGGCGAGCAGGCCGAGTGTGCTCAGGCGCTCGTTGTGGCGCAATTGCTCTTCCACGTCCACGATCTTCTCGTGTAGCCGCGCGTTTTCAATCGCCACCGCCGCGAGGTTGGCCAGCGCGGAGAGCGTCTTGGTGTCCTGGTTGGAAAAATGATACGGTTCCGCCGTGTAAACATTCAGCGCGCCAATCGCAACGTCTTCCACAACCATCGGCACGGACAACAACGAGACCAGCCCCTCTTCGCGCGCCATCTCGGTGTGCCGATAGTCATCGTGCGTCTGTACGTTGAAAATGCGCAGCGGCTTGCGGCGCCGCACGACAAACCCGATCAAACTGTCCGCCACCGGCAGCGGCGGCCGGCGCAGATACTTGGTGCCCGCCCCGTGGCAGGCGCGCAATTCGAGAAACTCGCGGGTCGGATTCACCAACATCAGCGAGCAGACCTTTGTGTCCATTAGCCGGCACGCGTCGCGCGTGACGCGTTGCAGAATGTCCTGCAGGTTGAGCGACGAGATGACCGATTGCGCGACGGAAAAAAGCGACTCCAACTGCCGCGCGTTATGCGCCACCGCCTGGTACAACCACGAGTTCTGGATGACCTGTGCCGATTGATTGGCGATGGCCACCAGCAGTTCTTCGTCTTCAACGCTGAACGCGTCGCGGCGCGTCGAGTCCACGTTCAACACGCCGATCAACGCGCCTTCCACCAGCAGCGGAACGGCCAACTCGCTGCGGATGTCCTTGCGCACGGAAACGTAGTGCGGGTCGGCCCTGACGTCCGGCACCCGCAACGGCACCCCCATCTTCGCCACCCAGCCGGTGACCCCGCGGCCAATCGCCAGCTTCGTCTGCCGTGCCTTCTCGCTGAGCCCGATGGCCACCTCGATCTCCAGCAACTGCGTGTGCGGATCAATGAGCACAATCGAACCGCTATGTGCCTGCATCACCCGCACCGCCTCGGCAAGGACGCGATTGAGAACCTCTTCCGGTTCCAGTGTGGAATTGATCACGCTGCTGACGCGCACCAGCACTTCAAACTGCCGCAGCCTGCGTTGTTGCGAAGTCGTATTCCGCGCCATGATCAGCCTGTCAATCTCATCCCCAAAATCCTAAACGAATCTCCCGTAAAAAACACGCCGCTTTCCATTTGTCCCCGGTAGGGACGCGCTGCCGCGTCCTTACTTCTTCCCGACACCCAAAAATGGAGTCGCCCCAAAATGACCATCTATGTAACTCATTGTAAATCAAATACCTAACTGGGGGGGTTCGTTTCGCAAAAACACATGTTTCGAGGTCCTCCTCGTCCGCCATAGCTTTAGCGACGGCGGATTCCTCCCGTCCCTGTAGGAGCGATATTCTATCGCGATTCCCCTCTTGGCGGACCCACCATAGTTGCGCACAGCAACGAGTCCGCCATCGCTCTTCGGGCTATGGCGGATCCCCTCGCCCTTGAGAGTTGTGCGTTAAAAGTTGGATGTTGAGCGTTTATTTGTTCATAATACCATTATCGGAATCCGATGTACAGAGGGAATTACCGGGGTTTGTGTGGCGGCACCCCAAAAGCTTTCGGAGCGCCTAATCAGCCCTGTTCGCTCTCCGTCTCTGTCGCCCTATTCGTCCCATCCTGCCCCCCGATCCTCCCCTGGAAGCCTTGTAAGCCATTCTACCGGAGCCCCGAAAACATTGAGGTTCCTGCAATGTAAAAAGGGCGTAAAACTGGCGATATAGTATCGACACATAAACAACATATGTTACACTAAATTTTTACGAAGCATGGTGATGAGAGTGAGGTTCTCACACGGGACAAAGATCGCCGCCCGCCTGTTTGTGATCGGCTGCGCCACCGTTTCTTGGCATCTGGCCGCGTATGCCCAGACCAACTCTTGGATCAACTCCATCTCCGGCAAATGGGAGGATGCCTCAAGCTGGTCTCTGGGCACTGCCCCGGGCATTGGCGATTCCGCCGATGTGATCACCAACGCGGGCAACTCAACGGTCACCAACAACGCAGCGACCGCCGGCGGTTTCCCCGCCACGATGGTCATCAGCAACCTGACAGTTTCGGCCCCCAATGGCTCAACTAATACTCTCGTCCTCTCCAATCTCGGAACCGTTACTCCACTCGTCGTTCACAGTTCGGTCGTCATCGGACCGGGCGGGGTATTGCGGATGACGAATTCGCTCTTGTCACTGGACGGAGCCACGGATGGCGCAATCGGGTTGGATTCAAGCGCGACGCTTTATGGCAGCACCGTGCTTCTCAATACGAATGTTGTGATGACGGTTGGAACCACGGGCACTGGTACGCTTTCGGTCGCCGGCGGAACGAACATTGTATACGGAGATGTCTATGTGGGTTACTCGACGAATTCGGTCGGCTCGGTTGCATTGACCGCCGGGCAACTCGTGACGAGTAACGGCAACCTGGTTGTTGGCTTCTACGGCTCGGGGCAAATCATTGTTTCCAACGGCACGCTCCTGTCCGGGATTTTCACCAATACTCCTTTTGGCGGCGGTACTGTCACCGTACCACCGACTGCTATCCTGCTGGGAGCGACGGCCAGCGCCAATGGCACCTTGACCATGCTCGGCGGGACCTGCTTCGAAACTGGACACCTGGGTCTCGGCGAGGAATTCGGCGCGACGGGTCTGGTCTGGATGAGCAACGAGCAATTGATTATGACGAACGGGCCGGGTATCAGCGTCGGCGGGAACGGCGTGGGGCAAATGGTTGTCTCGAACAGTTCGTCGTTGGTTTTTAACGTGGGTGTGGCGAATGGGCCGGCATCCCAGGGAACGTTGACCATCGTGGGCGGCACGACCACGTTTTCAAGCGGGCTCCTCGTCGGCGGTTCTTTGGGTGCGACCGGCACGGTGTTCGTGACGAGCGGGCAGTTGACGCTTAACTATCCGACGATGATCGTGGGCAGTTATGGTTTTGGTCAGATGACGGTTTCCAACAGCTCAGTAGTGGCGAGAGTGATTCACATTGGGAACAACTCCGGTTCTTACGGGACGCTTGTATTTGCCGGCAGCACAACGGCCACCGTGTCGAATATTGTTGCCGGCGCTTACTCAAACTCCACCGGCCTGATACAGATGAATGGTGGCATCGTGACCGTCACCAATCAGTCGGGCGCGTGCAGCCTGGTTATCGGCCAACTCGGTCAAGGCATCCTGACGCAGAACGGGGGAAGTTTGACGGTGGACCAATTGGTCGGCGTCAACGGGACGAACAGCCAGTTCAACTTCAACGCCGGCAATCTGGGCTCGAAGTCCACGACCATCAGTAATGCGCAGACGTTCGTCGTGGGAGACGGAGTTGACGCAGCCACCTTCCAACTGCTGGGCGGGGTTCACACTTTTTCCAGCGGATTGCGGGTACGATCCAGCGCAGTCGTGACCGGCTGCGGCACCATCAACGGTGCGGTGATGATCGACCCGGGCGGCACGATTACGTCCGCATGCGGTGCCGGGACGACGCTCACCTTCAACGGCATTGTCACCAATAACGGCGCCTTACTGGCGGTCAACGGAGGCACGTTGGAATTCTATAGCCCGGTGGTGAATAACGGTTTGATCAATGCTCTCGCTGGCCACGTCAAGTTTCATGCGGGATTAGTGAACAATGGTGTGGTGCTCACCAACAACACGATTCCACAGATCGTCTCGATCTCCGTGGCGGGTTCGAATGTGAATCTCCAATTCACCACGTTTAGCAATCTGACGCACCTCGTCGAATACAATTCCAACCTTGTCAATGGGAGTTGGATCGCGCTGACTGGATATACCGGTACCGGAGGAATTATGAGTCACACGGATCCGGGAGGCGCAACGCTGACCCAACGATTCTACCGGGTTCATATGGTGGTGCCATGATGAAAAATCGCGTCGCGTTTACACTGCCGCAGTTGCTGGTCGGCGTCGCCGTCGGCTCGTTATTGATCGTCGCCCTATTACCCACCCTGCAATCGGACCATGACACTCTTCAGCGTGCGCTGTGCGCAAATAATCTGCGCGAAATCGGCCAGGCCATCACCATGTACGCCAGCGACAACAACGATTTCTTCCCGCCGGGGTACGTAAGCGGTGGGGGGGCAACAGATTGGCACTTGCTCGTCGGGCCCTATGTGGGGATGAGTCACATCACCTATACGTCGGGCCCCGCGAAGAGTTCTGTGTTTATCTGTCCGGCGGCCGTGCTGATACCACCACCCGGTACAACGGTAAACCTGACGTACACCGCTCATCGAGCGATGTTCTGGTGCTCGCCATCGCCTTGCACGCCGTTACCTGTGACCTACAAAATGAGCCAATGCATTCGCCCCAGTGAAGTGGTCATGGTCTTTGACGGCTGCCAGCAGTCCGTTGACTTTGCGGGCGCGTTCGATGCCCAGGCCTGTTCGGATCAACTCGCTGACACCACCATCGCTTACCCTGGCATTAACCCGAACAACGCGGAGCCTGCGGGAGCGAATACTGATGGCCCCAGTGGCGTTGGCCTTATCCGTTGGCGCCATTCTAATAATACCGGCGCGAATTTCCTTATGGTCGATGGGCACGTGAATTCGCTGCTCATCGGGCAGCTCTTGCGCCGTAACCTCCGTTACGATAAGTGAGCGCGCTCCGACGAAACGACGCGATGCATTTACGCTGACAGAACCGACATCGCCTCAGGTTCTCGGTCAGCAAGACGGCATCTAGACCATCGGTTTGCCCGACCTACGGTACCGCCGCCTTCGTCGCCGTCGGCTGGGCCGCGGGGGGATTCACGAAAAGGCACAGGGTGGCCACGGCGCCGCCGTTGTGGGCGGTGTGCACGAACGCGTAGAGACGGTAGCCGCCGGGGATTGTCGGCATTTTCACTTCAGCGCCGCGGTCTGTCACGTTGACAATCGCTTCGGGGAAGCCTGACGCGCCCGCCGCGCCTTCTGCGGCGACCTGGTAGCGGAACATATCGCGCTGCAACTCCCAGGTCACTTTGATCGGTTCGCCGTTCATGCTGCTGGCATCGAGCAACACGCGCACCACCGCACCCGTCTCCACCCGGCCGTCGCCATCCACCAGCTTCAAACTGTTGATTTGCGGGCAGGGATTGCTAACCGGTTTGCCGGTCCACAGTTCGCTCATCGTATCGACCGCGGCGACCTTGGTGCCATCGGGCAGGAACATCCCGTACCACGTCGCCGACGCCTCGCGCTTGTTGCCCCAGAGGAAAGCGCACGAGCCGAGGCACCATCCCTTCTCGCCAACCACGGCCCCCAGGTATGACTTCCGGTACTGAACCGCCTTCTCCGTGCTGGTTAATTCCGGCACGCCGCCCCACGGCTTCTTCTTCGTCTCCCACTGCCCCGGCGGGCCGAATTCCGTGATGATGTACGGCTTCGTGCCCCCGGCTTTCTTGTAGCGCTCGCCAATCGTCGAGGCGCCCGCGTACGTATTGAGGCCAAGGATATCGACATCCGGGCAGTTCTTGTTGAATTGCGAAACTTTATCGGTGCCAAGCTCCGCGATGACCGTCATCGTGGGGTGGTTCGGGTCTTCCTTCTTGATCATGGCCGCGATGTCCTCGATCGCCTGCCACACGGCCGGGTCACCGGCGGGCTCGTCATTCTCCATTTCATTGCCGATGGCCCAGAGGAGCAATGCCGGATCATCGCGGTAGCGCCGGACAGTCTCACGCGCCCTGTCCAGTTGTCTCTTCACCTGCTCGGCGTTGTGGTAGTCGAAGCCCCCCCGCTTGTGGCCGATCCACATTCCCGAGATCACCGTTAACCCGAACTTCCGAGCGTCATCCAAATCGTCGACAAGGCGATCGGCGCTCCACGTGCGGAAACAGTTCCCGCCATATTGGGCCAGCAATTGCTTCGACGCGTCTCCACCAACGCCCTTGATGAAATAGGGTTTGCCGTCGCGCAACAACTGCCAACCATCGGCCGTTTTCACCACCTCAACGCGTACCGGACCATCCGCCAACGCCGTATTGTGAAACAGCGCTGAAATTGTTATCGCTACCAGCAGTCCCGTCAACGCGAAGCCAGTCCGCGCCGCCTGGTACACTGATCTTCCGCGTAAGAGTCGGATATCTCCATTCCTAAAGACGTCATCGGGCATGTTTGCCGATGGTAGCGCGATTCAAACATCTTGCAAGGCCCATCGGCAGATTCGAATCAGCTCGCCAGGAGATTGATCGCCGTTTCGAGTTTCCCGCGGATGCCGTCCAGACGCGCTTCGTCGGTAATTTTCTTGCCGAGCTGGTCCTGGACATAGAACACGTCGATGGCCGCGCCCTTTTCCGTGGAAATCTTGGCGAAACTGATATCGAGGTTCAGTTCGCTGAGCGTGTGCGTGATCGTGAAGAGCAGACCGAGCCGGTCTTCGGTCTGGACCTCGACAATCGTCCGGACCTTGCTGATCTCGTTGTCGATGTCGATAATGGTCGGGATGCGCACCTCGCGAATCCGGGGGGTCTCGCCGCGAATCGCGCGCAGCCGCTTGAGCACCTCGGGAAACTCGATGTTCTCGCGATTGCTCAGCATCCGCTCCAGCATTCCTTCCGCAGTCTGGATCGCGCGCTGGTCCGTGACCGCCGCGAGTTCCTTGTCGCAAACATCGAACACATCGAGCACCACGTGGTCGCCGCGGGTGTAGACGCTCGCGCGCAGGATGTTCAATTCCGCCGAAGCCAGGGCCCCGCAGATTTTCGAGAACAACCCAAGGCGGTCCCAGGTGCAGATCGACACCTGCGAGTAACTCTGCGCGGGGAACGACTGCCAGTCCACCACGGGGACTAGGGCGTCCGCGGCTTCCTCAACTTCCAACTGCCGCGTCAGGAAGCGATGAATCACCATCAGGTGGCGCTCGATGTCGTCCGCGCTGGTGTTGATGTAATAGCTCGCCGGCATCAATTCGAAATGCGAATAAATCTCCTCGAGCGGCAGTTGGCTTTTCAGTTTCGCGCTGACTTCCTTGTACAACTGCTCGATGCGTCGCGAAAGGATGTCGCGCGCGCGCTCCGCCCCGGTGAGGGTTTGTCTCGTGCGGTGGTACAACTCCCAAAGCAACGCCTCTTTCCAGTCCGTCCACGTCTTGAGGCTCGTGCCGGCCGCGTCGGCGAACGTGAGCAGGAGCAACTGGTTGAGGCTCACCTCGGTTTTCACGATGCGGGCCGCGGCGTCGATCGTGGCCTGGTCGTCAAGGTCGCGCCGCTGGGACAACATGGAGAGCTTGAGGTGGTCGCGCACCAGGAAGAGCAACTGCGCCGTCTCATCGTCGCCGAGCCGCAGCCGGTCCGCCACCTTGCGTGACATTTCGAGGCTGGCTTCCGCATGGTGGTCCACGTTCGCAGCCTTCCCAACGTCGTGAAGCAACAGCGCGAGGTAGAGCACGTGCGGGTGTTCCAGTTGCTGAAAAATCCTCTTGTAGTTGGTGTGCGGCGGTTCGGTCGCGTCGATGATGCGGTCAAGATGTTCGATCACCTGGAGCGTGTGTTCATCCGCTGTGTAGCGATGGAAGAACTCGTGCTGGACCAGGCACGTGAGCCGGCCAAACTCGGGAATATATCTTCCGAGGAACTCGACCTCGTGCATCCGCCGCAGGATGCGGGCGACTTGTCCCTTATGTTGCATGATGCCGAGGAACGTGTCGCGAGCTTCGGGCGAACGCTGGAACGAACGATCGACCCATTTAAGGTTCTGCCGTATCTGCGAGCGCAACTCCGGGCTCAATTCCACCTCGCGCTGTTGCACGTAGCGGAACACGCGCATCAGCCGCAATGGGTCCTGCTTGAAGATCGTCGGCTCGCTCGCGGAGATCAGGCCGTCGCGGATCAAAAATCCGTCAATCGCCTCCGCCTTGCGCGGGCGTCGCCCGAGCAGCGTGCCCAGCCGCGATGGCTTTGACGGCTTGAGGGCCATGCGATCGGCCAGCGCGTTGGTGAGCAGGAAGATATTGCGCGAGTGCATGTAATAGTCGCGCATGAACGCCTCGGTCCGCCGCAGCAGGTCGTGCTGGCGATAACCGAATTCCGAAGCAATCTGCGGCTGTAACCCCAGACCGATGACGTCGCAGGCGCGATTGGTCATGTAGTGCATCGAATTCCGCACGCGCAGGATGAAATCGTACGCGGCATCAAGCTGGCGCTGCTCGCTGGCCTCTAGAAAGCCGCGTTGGCGCAATTCCGAAAGTCTCCGGCAACCGTATTTGAAAAATGACATCCAGATCAGGTTTTGGAAATCGCGCAGGCCGCCGCAACCGCCTTTGACGTTCGGCTCCTGCAAATAGACCGAGTCGCCGAATTTCTCGTGGCGGACTTTCTGGTCCTCCATGCGCGCGGCGATGTATTCGTCCTCGTGCCCCTTGACGCACTCCTTGACGAGCGCATTGCGAAACGACTCATAGATCTTTTCATCGCCGGTCAGCAGTCGGGATTCGATCATCGAGGTCTTGGACTGCATGTCCATGTTGGCTTGCGCGGTGGCTTCCGCGATCGAACGGGTGGAATGGCCGACCTTCAGACCAACATCCCACAGCATGTAGAGAACCTGTTCGACCATTTCCTTCAGGTACGGATGGTGGGAAGTGCCACGACCGGGTGTGCCGTGCAAAAACATGATGTCGATATCGGAATACGGGCTGAGCTCGCCGCGCCCATAGCCGCCAATCGCCACGAGCGAGACGGTCACGACCTCGCCGTCGTGAGTTTGGCGGTAGTTTTCATCCGCCGCTTTCAACACGTGGCGCAGCACCACGTCCATCACCTGCGCCCGGCCCTGCGCGATCTCTCGTCCGTCCCCGCCCGCATGGTGCAACAGGCGCAGGCGGTGCTCCTCGACTTTCAGGAATTTCTTGTAGGTATTGAGGATCTCAGCGGGACGCGCACCGGACTTCAGGACAAGCCGCTTCTCGGCGTGCCGCAGCACTTTTTCGAGGTGACCCTGTTGCGTCATGGCGCAAACAATACGGGACAACGACAGAAACGGGCAAGTTGAAATGCCCCAGCCGCAAGTGTTTCGGCAGCAATTAACGATGCCGTCGACAACTTGTCACAGCCGACCGGTTGACTTCGCCTGATTTTGGGTTATTGTCCGTCTAAGTTTTTCCTCACAAGGAGGAGGATTGAATGACTTTACGACATCGAAAACAAGACCCTCTCGCTGATGTGTTTCGGTCTCAGCAAGAGGAGATTAAAAAATACAAGTGGATCGAAAGCGAGAAGCTGGGCAGGGACATTGGCTGGGAGCGCGCCTCCCACGAGTGGTTACAAAAGCACTTCCCCGGCTGGAAGCGCGCCCATTGGGACCGGTTCGTCAAAGAGGCGGTTCGCACCCAGGGAAGCCTGAACTAACTTCGCGTCCATCGATTAGCAGCCCGCCAGGCGCTCACCTTACCGGAGCGTTGCAGCATTGCGGACGAACGCGGAAATGGGTAACCTGTCCGCATGCTGAAGCTCGGGGTCAACATCGATCATGTCGCCACCCTGCGACAGGCGCGCTACCGCTCTGCCCAATACCCGCCGGGAAATCCCCGGTTGTCCGGCGCGATTCCCGAGCCGGACCCGGTCTGGGCGGCTGTCGAGGTGGAACTGGCCGGCGCCCACGGCATCACCGTGCACCTGCGTGAGGACCGGCGGCATATTCAGGATCGCGACGTCCGCCTGCTTCGCCAAACCATCCGCACGCGCTTGAATCTGGAAATGGCCGACGTGCCGGAGATCATCGCCTTTGCGGAGGAAGTGAAGCCCGATGAAGTTTGCCTCGTGCCGGAGAAACGGCAGGAAGTCACAACCGAGGGCGGCTTGAATGTGGCGGGCGCTGCCAAATCACTCGCGCGCACCATTGCGCGGTTGAAGAAGGCCGGCATTGTTGTCAGCTTGTTCGTGGATCCCGACGCGCGGCAGATACGCGCAGCGGCCGATGCGGGCGCGGATTTCGTCGAACTGCACACAGGCACATTCGCGGACGCGCGCCATGAACTAGAGGAAGCGGCGGAGATCAAGAAATTGACCACGGCGGCAAAGTTGGCGCACAAGCTGGGAGTGCGCGTGAACGCCGGGCACGGCCTGAATTACCAGAACACCCCGGCCATTCTCGCAGTGCCACACCTGGAAACATTGAACACGGGCCATTCCATCATGTCCCGCGCGCTTTTCGCGGGGTTACGGCAGGCTGTCCGCGAAATGCTCGCCTTGATGGTGCCACCCACGCGATGAAGAATGAAGGTATGCGCATTCTGGGCACCGGTGTGGACATCGTCGAGACCGCGCGCATCCAGGATTCCCTCGACAAGTTCGGCGAACGGTTCCTGAAACGTTGTTTCTGGCCCGACGAAGTCGCCTACTGCAACAGCATGAAGTTTCCCGCGCTGCATTTCGCCGCGCGCTTTGCGGCAAAGGAAGCCATCTCAAAGGCCTTCGGCACCGGCATCGGGCATCACCTTGGCTGGAAGGACATGGAGATCCGCAAGCGCGAGAGCGGCGAGCCGTACGCGGTGCTCCATGGCAAGGGTGAGGAACTGGCTCGGGCGCGCGGCGTCACGGAAATGTTCGTCAGCCTCTCACACTCGAAGGACTATGCCGCGGCGCAGGCGGTGATCGTCGGTCAGGCGCCGTCAACGGGCGCGGACCAGTAGGACCAAACCTACGCCCGCGAAAACCGTATTCGTCAGCCAGGCGGCCACTACCGGTGGAATCCGGCCACCTTCCCCAAACGCGCCGGTAATATTATTGAGGAAATAGAACGCCACGACGAGCGTGAGCGCCGTCCCCACCCCGAGCAACGGACCGCTCCGGCTCACGCGCATTCCGAGCGGGATTCCCATCAACACGACGATCAGGCAGGTGAGCGGGAACGCGTAACGATTCTGGAGGTTGACTTCGTACCGGGCCAGGCCCGCCAGGTGGTTGGCACGCCGCTGCGTGCGGATGTAGCGCCGCAATTCACCCGTGGTCAATTGTTCGGGCTTCTTTCCCTCGACCGCCAGTCGCTTGGGGGTCTCCTTGATGGCGGGAAAATTCGTCTCCGCCACGCGAACCACCTGCGGTGGCGTCTGATGATAGTCATAGATGTCCGCGGCGAAAAAATGCCACTGGCCGTTGATCCAACGGGCGCTCTCGGCGTACACGTCCCGCAGGGGCGTATTGTCGGCGTTGTGGTCATGCACCTCCGTGTTGTCCATCCGCGAGGCTTGCGTATCGAACCGGCGCGCATACCAGTCGCGGTGCTCGACGGAATTTGCGAAGAAATAATTCTCCAGCACGCCGCGTTCGCCGCGGCCTTTCACCGAGTTTCGCAAAGCGTCCGCATTTTCCCGGGCCCGCGGCACGAATAATTCATTGACGGCGAACACCGCGAGGGTGGCGGCGGCACCGACGCCGAGCAACGGCACGGCAAGGCGCAGGAGGCTGACGCCGCTGGCACGCATGGCGATCAGTTCATTGTGCTTGCTGAGGTTTGCCAGGCAGAACAGCAGCCCCAACAGCAGCGCCATCGGCATGATCAGGACGAACATTTCCGGGAAAAGAATCAGGTAATAGTGGAAGACGGTGCCGAGCCGGGCGTGGTACTGGATGAACTCGTCGAGCGTGCTGAAAAGATCGATCACGATCATCAGCATCGCAAACGCATCGAAGCAGTACAGTAGCGGCCAGGCAAATTCGCGCAGCAGATATTTGTCGAGAATCCGCACGGGGTGAAGAGTAGGGAAAGGAGCGCGCAGCCGCGAGAAAAAAGCGCCAGTGAATCGATAATGGGATTTCGCCGAACGGACTAGATATTTGCCACAAGATCGCGCACGCGGACTTTGAGAACTTTGGCGAGCCTGATCAATGCAAGCAGGGAAACAAACGTCTCGCCCCGCTCGATTTCTCCAAGGTGGTTCGGATGAAGGTCGGCCAGTTCGGAGAGTCGTTCCTGGGTAAGGCCGGCCTTCTTTCGGTACCCGCGAATTGCCTCGCCGATGATCTTGTACTGTTTGGGAATAGCCTGCACCAACCGGTTACGAAACCAAGAAATTGCGATGCACACCACAGGCATAAACCCTGTATTTCATTTCGTTTGTTCTTGCGTTCTTCCGCTGCTGGCCGCACTGTCCACGCCGTAGGATTTCTTGGTGAGGCCAAAGCATGAATGCGAGATTCATGAGGACGAGATGGGGCACAATTGTTTGCGCTATTGCGGCAGCAGTGCCTTTAGAGATTTCGGCTGTCGCGACGGCGCAGGATACGACGATCACCAATCTGGCGCAGTTGGCCGACATGGCCTTCAGCGCGAATCATAGCTTGTATCTGCCGTGGATGCCGTGGCAGTGGCGGGCGTATTCCACAGACAACGGCGAGCCGTGGTGGATCGATTGCTCACAAGTTGCTTGCGCGGACTTGCTGTCAACGTCTACCAATTCCTGCGCAACGCTGCAGGTGCATGGGGTAACGGTTACATCCGTGGTTTTAACCAAGAATGTTCTCACCGGAGAAACACTGCTGGGGTCGGGGTGTTCGACGAATGTGATCGCGAGCATTGACGCCCCAAGCGGCTACCAGTCTGGCATGCAATTAGGCGAAAACGCCTGGGTCTGGCGACAGTGGCAGCAATTCACCAACAATCCGGACGCGTGGGGAATCGAAGGCGATCTTCCGCCGCTCACCATCACGCTTAAGGCGCGATTGGCGGATGCTAATGACTACTCCGCCTATCAAAGCAACCTCGAAGCGGCGGCCGGAACGACCGCAAGCGGGGACGATGGGGATGGCGAATTCACGGCGCTGGCGGGTAGCGGGATGATGGGGATGGACAACATTTCCTGCACGATCACGGACGAAATGAGCGCTTTCGGGATCACGGACATTGAGATGGAAACCAACGGCTGTGCCCTGACATGGCCCAGTTGTTCTGACCATTTGTATGTCGTGCAAGCGGAGAGCAGCCTCACGCCGACCTCCTCCTGGACAGACGTAGCCTGGATGTGGGGCGACAACGGCGCGACGACCTGGACGGACACCAACGCCGTCGGCCAAGTGCAAGAGTTCTACCGAGTCGTTCGTGCCAGCCCGGACCAGTTGAACAATGGGGTTCCTTACGGGTGGGCTGTGGATTACGGGCTGGATCCCCTCGATCCCAACCTGGCCCATGAAGACCTCGACAACGATTTCTGGTCGAATCTCGGCGAGTATCTGAACGGAACCGATCCGATTCTTCCTGCGGACGCACTGCTGCTCAGCTTCACGATCAATGGCGGTAACACGGTCGTTAGCAACACCCAGGTGGAAATCGAGCTGGCTACCGGAATCATCGCCGATTACACGATAATCTCGGAGGATTCTGACTTTACCAGTAGCGTGACCAACCTGTTTTCCCCGGTGTTCGATTACACCTTGCAAAACACGCAGAACGGCATGCATACGTTGTACCTGCAATTGTTCAAGACAAATGGCACAACAAGTCCGGTCTTTTCGGCGACGGCCGAACTGGATACGATGCCGCCATCGATTTCGATAACATCTCCGACCAATGGCACGATCGTCTCGCGGCACCGCGTCAACATCGAAGGGTTCGCGGCCGACACGAGCCCGACCAACGCGCCGCAGTTGGACGCCGGTCGCTGGTTGCAGGTCACGGTCAACGGCGAGTTTGTCAACAATCATGACACCAATGGCAACTGGTGGGCTGGCCCAGAAGACCTTGCACCGGGCACGAACATTTTCGTGGCCACAGCAACCGACCGCGCCGGCTGGACCGCGACCAACGCTGTCTCGTTCATCTACGATCCGACTTTGGCAACGAACGTGCCTAACTTTACCTTGGACGTCACCAATGCAGTCACTGTGGGATCCAACGCGACGACGATAGCCGTGTCGGGGACGATTGACGATGGCAACGCAACGGTGCAAATTGATCTGTTGGATGCCGTGGATCCCACGATCACCAATGCGAGCATCAGCGCCGCCGTCAACGGCACGAACTGGTGGGCCGACGTGCCAGTCGTGGACGGCAGCAACGTCGTGGTCGTCTCTGCGGCGAACTCGGCCTCCGCTCCGTCGACGAACAGTTTCCTGGTCATTCAGAATGCGCATGTGTTCCTTCAGATCACCAGCCCGGCGGCGGACACGGACGCCAACGCCACTAACGTGCTGGTGGTTGGGCAGGCGAGCACGAACTTCGATCACACGATCACGATCAACGGCGTCCCCGCACTGACTTCCACCGGCCCGGGCGGCATCACCTTTAGCAATACCGTGCCCCTCAATAGCATTAATGCCAACGTTGTGGAGGTTGACGCTACCGGCACGGATGGCAGCTCGGCTATCATGCGCCAGATTGTGTACGGATACGAACTGTTGTCGTTTCACATTCAAGAAGACGGCACGGGCACCTTCCCGGGCGGGTGGTATGTATCAACGACAACATGCGTCTGGGACCCAACGCATGGTAACAGGTATCATCTTCACGATGTTGTGGACAACGCAAATGGAGGCTTTACCGATGATGGGGACCCGGCCTTTAGCTTGACGTGCGGTTCTTCACACGCGGGGGACATCTGCCTCGATTTTTCATTTTATCCCCGCTGGGCATTTGAAGGCGATTATTATTCTTGGTCCGGTCCTTGGTGGGGGCCCGGCGTCAACTGGGAATCGTGGGATAGCCAATTCACCGTCATCAAGCACGCACCTGATGACGAAGAACAACTGGTGGTGTTTCATTTCACCGGGTTTCAGTACTCTTCGGGATCGTACGACGGGATCGTGTTCGACCCATCGACCATCACGTTTCGCGGCTCGCCGGGCTTCTGGTACATCGGCAGTAGCGGACAAACCAACGGCATTGCTTTTCTCATCAAGATTCACACGAACACGCCGTTTACAATTAAGGCCAGTGATTTTGTATTCCCAGCGATTCCGGAAATGGCAGCAGAAGATGTCAGCCACGAAGTCTTCTTCTCCGGCTTCGGGAATGCTAAGCCTGACGTTACTATCAAAAAGCAAGGAACAAGCGGTGCTCCGACGGACGGGTTGATTGTCAAAACAGGGGACACCTTGGAGATTCAGCTCAAGGATGGGAGCTCATTGAGCAATGATCTCTCATGGTATTATCAGCAACTGAAGTCAGATGGCACCTGGACAAGCTGGACTGACTTCGGCTCGCAAGGGCATGAGTACAAGTTCGAGTACACAACAGCGTCCGGTGGGATCTTCAGTGTTAAGGCTGCGTACTCTTCTAATGGAAAGCAGACAGATTTTATTTACACTAGACAGCGCGACGAACGCAAGAAGCCGGGCGGACAATACGGTAATGGCAAGAAAGGCGCTCCCGATGCCGTAGGTGTCGCTGACACCCAGATGCAAATCGATATACGCAACAAGGCGAAAGCATTTCTTAGCAGCTTCCAGTATTCCTATCCAGAGATAGTGCCGGCCGCCTACGGATTCCCTGAATTTGGCACGAATACCCTGAAGTGTAACATTTTCGTGGCGCACATGGCTGTTGCTGCTGGAGCCGTCGTGCCGAAGATTAACGGCTTCTCGTTCGAGTATCCACCTCTTGCGAATCAATGGGCCGGAACTCAGGACACCGATCAGAGTGAACTGGGCGTTCAAACTACAATTGATAACTGGACACTATTACCTTCTAATGCCAACCCGCAACCGGGGTATATAATCGCCCATCCAGAATCCGGCGACAGCGGTCATTGCGGAATAACCGATTATGATGGTCAGGGTATAGGGGCTGGCACATACATGCTAACAGTTCATAAATTGTATAACTTTTATGAAGACGGAACATCGCGAATGAGAAGATATGAACCCTAGACATCTCACTGCGAAACTCCGCCTAGCAGGACAGATCGTCTGCTGGCTGGTGCTGGTCTTGCTCACATTGGCCGTACTCGATAAGTCAGAACTCGGAATCCGCCGCGACCGAGCCTTATGTGACGCAGCTTCCGATGGAAACATCTCCCGTATGAAGGTTTTGTTGCTTTTAGGTGCTAGCGTTAACCACTGGCCCGGGGGTAAACTCCCGCCCCTACAATGCGCTTGTCTCGGAGGCCAATTGGAAGCGGTTCGGTTTCTTCTGGCACGCGGCGCGAACGTAAATCAAAAAAATAAGTTTGGGGAGACGGCCCTAGATGCCGCCTATTCTAGGCATCACGATGAAATCATTAAACTTCTGACAGCAGCAGGAGGCATCAGGACGCGCATAGGCGACTCATAATTGGGTCAACTCAATACACTGGACAGTTCACGCAACAGAAACCACGATGTAGACGTCATGGGTCTGGCTGGTCTAGGATAGAAAACGACTCGCCGAGGAATCAATCGAGTTTGCGGATGGTGTTTAATCCTTCAATTGGTACACGGCGCGCGAGACGCGCTGGGCCTCAGGCATGAGGTTCAGGATACGCAGGATGTAGCCCGTGCCCTTGCGACTGTGCGGCTGCATGCGTTCGTTGTACAGGCGCGTCAACTCGTGAAAGTGGACAGGTTCCTGCCGGTCCCGGAGGATATCGGCGATGACCAGCGGCGCCCCCACCAGCGGGAGAAAATAGCGGCGATCCACCGTGCCGCTGATCTCCGGATGGTGATCCAGGAGCACGGTCACCAGCCGCGGGCGCTGGCCATTGAGAAAACTGAGTTCGTCCGAAACACTCGCGAGGATTTTCTCGAACGGAATGGGCTCACGGGCCGCGTCCAGAATCTGCAAAATCTGCTTCTCGACGTGGTTGAGCACGTGTCCCGGCAAAATGGAAAAATAGTCATACCGGAACGTGATCCGCTCCAGCGTCTCACTCATCAACAACAGAACGCCCCAGGGTTGGTATCCGCCCAGCATCGGATCATCCGCCCATTTCCCCAACTCGGCCGCCGTCACGACACAACTGCCGGAAAGGATGCTGTCAGCCCAGTAAATCTCCTGGCTCTCGGCTACGGCGCGGGCCAGATTCGAACGCAGTGCCGCGATGGCTGATTCCTCAATTTGCCGCACGCGCTCGCGCGTCACGCGGATGCGCATCCGCGCGATCTCCTGCAGCGTGCGCCGCTTCATGTGTGGTCGGAACAGCGGGTCGGCCAAACCGTAGCGCTGTTCGATCACGAAGATCTCCTGGGTGTTGAGGAACTCCCGCAGCCAGACGCGGGCGTTGGCCAACTCGGCGTGGCCTCCCTCGAGGCGCCGGGTCCAATTGAAAAACCAGCGGACGTTTTCGAGCGATGTGGTGCCGAAGTTCGTCAGGTTGAGAAGCTGCTGGTCACTCCATCCACGAAGCTGGCCGACGGTCTTTACGCCCGTCTGTTCAAGGCAGTGTACGACGCGCGCGCTCAGTCCGGATTTTGGAATGGGCCAGCCGTCGATCTCCTGACGCGTAAATTGATGTGGCTGAATTCTCTCCATAACAGATCACAATTCGATTACAGGTATTCGTCCGTTAGCGAATACGTCAATACATAGTACCCTCTGCGCCCCGCCGCATCTACAGGTGGTATGAAACCCAACACCCATGAAAAATACAAGCAGAATCTTTTGGCAAGAGCCCATGGTGGCGGGGGCAGCTATCAGCGGCCTCAAGGCCAGCCTTTTTTGCTTTTGCGCCAGCCGTGACCACCGTTAATATACGCGCATGGAACCCGTTTTGCCAAAGCTGGTTGAGAATGCCTGCCGCACGCTGCAAGAACTGGCCGCACAAGAGGACGCGTTTCAGAAGATTGCCGTCGCGGCCGTCGCCACGCTCAAATCCGGCGGAAAAATCCTTACCTGCGGCAATGGAGGCAGCGCTGCTGATGCCATGCATCTCGCCGAGGAATTGGTCGGTCATTTTAGGAATCATCGGCCCGCGCTTCCCGCCATCAGCCTGGTCGCCGACGGCACGCTGCTCACCTGCATCGGCAATGACTACGGTTTCGACCAGGTTTTTTCCCGGCAGGTGGAGGGACTGGCCAACAAAAATGACCTGCTGGTTTGTTTCTCGTCAAGCGGGAATTCGCCAAACATTCTCCGCGCACTCGCGACCGCCAGGGGCAAGGGCGTAAAATCCGTGGCTCTCCTGGGCAAAGGTGGTGGCCAGGCCCGGGGCAAAGCCGATTTCGAGATCATCGTCGCCAACTCCGACAGTGGACGAATCCAGGAAGCCCACACCTTGGTCCTGCACGCGCTCTTGGAAGTGATCGAGCGCGAAATAACCCCTTGATTCAATTCGGTTTGGGAACAGGCGGTGGTGGTCGCGGCGCCGACCCAGGCGCCCCCGGGGCACTGATCCCCTGCTGGCGCATCTGCGCCAGGATCGACTGGGTTAGATCCGTGGTTACTGCGTTGGTGGGCGGCCGGTAGACAAATGTCGAATCGGGTATATCCGGATTGAATTTCAGATTCTTGAACTCCATCGCCATGATGACGTTCGTCAGTGACTTGTCGTATTGCTCGAAGCGACGGACAAAACCATCATCCTTGCCGATGCTGACACGCATCTTGCCCACCCGGCCGGCTTCCATAGCAAATTGCTGGTTGGTGACCGCGCCCGGTTTCAACAGGCCCTCCATCACGTACACAGGCTGGCCATCAACTTCCCCGCCGTCAACCTTCTTATAGTCGTAAATTTCCCGGGTCACTTCCCAGTGCTTGCTCGGATCCATCTGATCAAGCGGATTGTACTTCCCGCCCGTAGCGCTCGTGGCGTTACTATAGACTCTACCCACGTCTACCCTCATAACCTGGGGCTGGGAACCCATCTCACTGATCTGCCACATGATACCGTCTTCGCCCAGGATCATGGTCATCTTCCCCTTTTGGCCCGCCATCGGCATATCCATTTGCATCCACATTCTTCCCGGCAGCTTCAGCAGGAGCCGGCCATCGACCGCCATGGAAGAGCCAAGCATCCTCATCCGCTGCGTGTAATCCGCCGACCACGTCTTGTAGGTGGCCGTCTTCGCAGACGAAAATCCCATGATCTCCTCCGCGGTCTTCAATTCTCCCGCGGTGGCGCCCACGACGGTGGAGCCGATCGCGAAAAGACTCGCGATGGCAATTGCGGTTCCCTGGCGAAAACATTTCATGATAGGTCCCTTCCTGAAGTCGTCCCGCCAGCCTACCATCGGCTGTCGCATTGGGCAAGCAGGTCGCTCCCTGTTTTCCGTTTGACGGGTCTGGGGGGATGACTTACGATACTTGTGGCGTTGCGAGTGGCGGGAGTTCCCGCCCTCTCTGGAAGTTTTGCCCCGTTGTTTTATCATAAGGAAAATTATACATGGCTATTAAAGTAGGCATCAATGGATTCGGGCGCATCGGGCGCCTGGTGTTTCGCGCAATTTGCGACCAGGGTTTGTTGGGCAAGGAGATCGAGGTCGTGGCGGTCAACGATATCGTTCCCGCCGACAACCTGGCGTATCTCGTGAAGTACGACTCGACGCAGGGCCGCTTCAAGGGCACGGTCTCCAGCGAGAAATCCAGCCCGTCGGTCGCCGAGGATGACGTACTCGTTGTCAACGGCCTCAAGATCAAATGCCTCGCCGTGAGGGAAGGCCCCGCAGCGTTGCCGTGGAAGGCCCTCGGTGTCGATCTCGTGGTGGAATCCACTGGCCTGTTTACGGACGCGGAAAAAGCCAAGGGCCATTTGACCGCCGGCGCGAAGAAGGTGCTCATCACCGCCCCAGCCAAGGGCGAGGACATCACGATCGTCCTCGGCGTGAACCACACGAAGTATGACCCCTCCAAGCACCACATCGTTTCCAACGCGAGCTGCACGACCAACTGCCTCGCTCCGGTTGTCCACGTGTTGCTGAAGGAGGGTCTCGGCGTCGAGGAAGGGCTGATGACCACCATCCACAGTTACACCGCGGCCCAGAAGACCGTGGACGGTCCCTCAAAGAAAGATTGGAAAGGTGGCCGCACCGCAGCCCAGAATATCATTCCCTCTACGACGGGCGCCGCGAAGGCCGTGGGCCTAGTGATTCCCGAGGTGAAGGGGAAACTTACCGGCATGTCGTTCCGCGTGCCGACTCCCACCGTCAGCGTGGTGGATCTCACCGTCAAGACGGTGAAAGAGACCAGCTACAAGGAAATCTGCGAGTTGATGAAGAAGGCCAGCGAGACGTATTTGAAGGGTATTCTCGGTTATACCGCCGACGAAGTCGTCTCGACGGATTTCATCCACGACGATCACTCGAGTATTTTCGACGCGGGCAGCGGCATCGAATTGAACAGTCGGTTCTTCAAGCTCGTGAGCTGGTACGACAACGAGTGGGGTTACTCCAATCGCTGCGTGGACCTCATCCGCTACATGGCCAAATAGCGTTCCAAGTGCTTCCGAAACCGGGTGTTCCGCGAGGAATGCCCGGTTTTTTATTGCGAAAAGGGTCACTATGGTGTATCATATCCCTTCCGTTGAAATTCAATACGCCAACGTATCGCGCTGGGCAGCAAGGGAATCCGGGGTTGGCGCAACTCAGGTTCGCGGTCTTCTTCGCGTTTTTATTCGCCCTCTCACTCCCAACTCGGGCGCAGCAGGTTTCCCCGGACCATGAAACCGTCGGGGTGCCGCAGACGGGCGAGAAAGGCTCGCGCGAGACCATGGCCGACATCACGACGCGGCAACAGCGCGAAGACCAATTGTCCAGGGGCAAGCCGAAGAAGTTCCGGTTGAAGACGGAAAAGGAAATGCCCGAGCGCGATCGGCTCCGGCAGGACCCGAATTCCCCCGCCGTCGCGCGCTGGGTCCCATCCCGAAATATAGCCGACAACGTCTCGACCCTGGTCGCCCCACTCGCCCCGCAAAGCCTTGGCGTCAACTTCACGGGTGCCACGCTGGCCGATACAGCAGCGTTCCCGCCCGACTCGATGGGCACGGTTGGCCCGTCGCAGTTTGTGGTATTCGTCAATGGCCGGATTCGGTCCTTCAACAAAGCTACTGGTGTCGCCGATGGCGTGCTAAATGTGGACCCGGATGTTTTCTTTTCCTCCGTAGTGACCCCCGTGCCGCCGGCGGGTTTGAATTTCACGAGTGATCCACAGGTTCGCTACGACCGGTTGTCGGGGCGTTGGTTCCTCTCCATCATCGATGTCCCGAGCAGTACAACCAACAGCATTGGTGACACTCCAAATCGGTGGCTTCTGGCCGTTTCCGATGCGGCCAGTTCGAACGCACTTTCTGGTGGCACGGTCTGGACCTTCTATCTCGTCCAACAGAACACGGTCGGCGGCGGCAACAGCGGTGAATTCCTCGACTATCCATCTTTGGGTGTCGATGCCAACGCGTTGTATGTCGGCGGAAACATGTTCGGTGCATCCTCGCAGGCGTTTACAGGTTGTTCGGCCTTTGTCATCCGCAAAAGCTCGGTGTTGAACGGCGGGCCGCTGGTTGTCACCGCCTTTCGCGGGATTGTCCCAAACGGCAGTTCGGATGGACCGTACTCACCGCGCGGCGTGGATAACTATGACCCGACAGCAAACGAGGGGTATTTTATCGGCGTCAGCGCCACGCTCTTCGGCAGGCTGGACCTGCGACGCGTGAGCACACCGGGTGGCACACCAACAATTTCGGCAAACATTCTCCTGACCGTCAGCTCGACCTCTACCCCCATCCCTGTCCAGCACCTCGGGAACACGGGTGGCAACAACGGCCGGCTCGACTCGCTCGACGATCGCTTGTTCGCCGCGCATATTCGCAACGGCAGACTGTGGACGGCGCACAACATCGCGGTCAGTTCGACGGGGGCGGCGTCCACCACCAGCCCGCAGCGGCGCGACGCTGTCCGCTGGTACGAGTTGAATGGGATCCGCAGCATCGACAACGGCGGGACACCTGTCGTCGTCCAGTCCGGCACGATCTTCGATACCGCAAGCAGCCTCTCGGCCGCGCGTCAGTTCTGGATTCCCTCGGTGACGGTATCGGGACAAGGCCACGCGGCGCTGGGCTTCAGCACCGCCGGAACTCCATTCCATGCCGATGCTGCCACGGCAGGCCGCCTCGTTGGAGATCCATTGGGAACGGTCCAGGCGGTCACCAACTACACCGCCAGCGCCACAGCCTACAATCCAACGAACGATCTGGGGAGCACGAGCGGGCGGCGTTGGGGCGACTACTCGTTCACCAGCCTCGACCCGAATGACGACATGACCCTGTGGACCATCCAGGAGTTCTGCGACTCCGCCAACTCGTACGGCGTGCGCGTCGTGAAACTTTTCGCACCGCCACCCGCAACACCGGTGAGTTGTAGCCCCTCGTCGATCACCCAGGGCGTGGCCAATGTCAACGTCGTCGTCAAGGGAACCTCGACGAACGGCTCCGGCTTCTTTGATCCCGGTGCAGGCTTCGCGAACCATCTTTCCGCGACCGTCAACGGTGGCAGCGTAACCATCAACAGCATCACGTATTCGAATCCAACCAATATAACGCTGAACCTCACCGTCGCCAGCAATGCCGTTGCAGGTGTGTTCACCGTCACGGTCACGAATCCCGACGGCCAATCGCTGGCGAGTGCATCGGGGATTCTGACGATTGTGTCGCCGCCGCCGGTGAATTTCAATCTCTCGGTCGCGAAGATTGGCGCCGGTACGGGCACGGTGACCAGTTCACCCGCCGGCATCAGTTGCGGGGCCACCTGCACCGCCAGCTTTGCCAATAACTCCGTCGTGACACTTAGTGCCGTCCCTGACACGAATTCCGCCTTCCGTGGTTGGAGCGGCGGTGGCTGCGCCGGAACAGGCGCTTGCGTGGTCACCCTCATCTCAAATACGACGTGCACCGCGAACTTCGACGCGTTGCCGGTGATCTCCGCCGCGTCGACCACTCCGGCGTTGCCGACGACAACCAACGATCTCGTTGCCAGCGTCACCTCGAGCAACGATGCCGATGGCGACCCCATCACCGTGGCCTACCAATGGCAGCAGTCCGTCGACAGCAGCAATTTCAGCAACATCGCGTTCACCGTTAATCCATTGCCCGCGTCCGCGACAATCGCGGGCAATTATTATCGCGTCCTGCTCACGCCAAACGACGGCGTCGCGGATGGCCAGACATTCACTACTGCTTCGGTGCTGGTGCCCGTGGATGCCGATGGCAACGGCATTAATGATGATTGGGAAGTGCAATACTTCGGCCAGATCGGCATCGACCCTAACGCCGACCCCGATGGCGACGGGTTCAGCAACTTGCAGGAGTTCGCAGCCGGCACCGACCCGACAAATTCCAGCAGCGCCCTGCGTATCACCTCGATCGTCGCGAATGGCCCGGACATCGTCATCAGTTTCACGACCTGCTCAAACAAGACCTACGACGCGCAGTACAATGACGACCTGACGACGTCAAACTGGAGCGGCGTCGCCACGAACATCCCCGGTACCGGCGCGATCGTTTCGACGAATGACCCCGGTGCCGCCAGCCTCACCAACCGCTTCTACCGCGTCCGCCTCGTGCCGTAAGGCATTTGTCCCGGCAAAAGCGCTTTCTCTGGAACGACGACGGCATGAGGACCGGAAAGCTATATTATTGACTTGCGGTCTCTGCTCTGTTTCACTCCTCTCTCGGAGAAGCGAAGAGTCTGGTGTTTGACGGTTTCTTTCGAAGACCGAGGGCCGCATTGGACTGTCGATGCTCACAGAGGTTCCGCCGCCGTACGTGTCAATCACACGTAGCGCTAGTTCTTAATCCATTTTCCGCGGCTGTACGCTTATTGCCGCGACCAGAGAGACCCGGCGCAACCCGGATATCTTGCATCCACGAATCACCCCTCCAAGGCGAACAACCGCTTGCTGCACTGCCGCAGGAGGTCCATTGCACAGGCGCTCCGATCGTATGCTGCCGGCAATAAGAGAAGGAAGGAATGGAAACCATGCAAACTCGTCAAACAACACGTCACCCGAAAAAGCACCAACGGACCGCGCCGCTGTATGTTTCACCCGCAGGCCGCCTTTGGCGCTCGATGTGGATGGCCGCGTTGGTGGGGGTTTGCACGATCGTGGGGCTGCTGATCGACGACGGAGCGGCCGATGCTCAGACTGCCTCAAACAGCGCTGCTGGCGCGACGGAGTCTTTGCCGACATCCACCCTGAAGAAACTGGACCCTCAAATCGTGTTGGCTCTGAAGCAGAGTCGAGGAGAGCCTCCGTTCGACAAGCCGACATCGCTCCAACCCAACATCCCGATGAGAGATGGCGACCGCGTGCTCGTTGACCTGAATGCCACGGTTTCCGAAGGTTTACTGAATCAGATCGCGCTCATCGGAGGGAAGGTGGCCAGCAGTCCTGATCCGAGTCATATCATTCGCGCCATGATTCCGCTCACGCAGGTGGAAGCCCTGGCAGGCCGTGCGGACGTCAAATCCATTTCCCCGGCGGTAGTAACTGTTAAGAATGTGATCAGACCGGTAGACGAGCGAAAGAACTGAAGCATGGAAAAAAACTTTCGCAATTTCGTCTGCTTCAGCCTGCTCCTGGCCGGTGCTTTGCCGGCTCACGCCCTCACTATCGTCCGCACCAACGACCCCTCCCTGGCAGCCAATCTATCACCAGCCGATGTCGCAGCCGCGAGTGCTGCCTTTGACTATGCGGCGGCGCAAATCGCGGCGCTCTATAATGACCCCATCCAGGTCAATATCACCCTTGCGGCCGTTCCGGGGACGGGAACCCTGGGTGAAAGCAGCACCAGCCTCCTCGGCACGCTGACCTATACTTCAATACGAACTGCTCTCATCAATGACGCGACCCCGGGCGACCTCAATGATGCAACGGCGGTCGCAAGCTTGGGGGTCTCCGATCCAACAGGTGGCACGTCAGCCAATTTCTTAGTTGCCCGTGCCCAGGCCAAGGCGCTCGGGATCATCCCCAGCGACGCCACACAAGACGGCACGTTTACCTTTGGCGCCGGGTTTTCCTACACCTACGATCCGCTTAACCGCGCGGTGGCGGGCAAGTTTGATTTCATCGGCGTCGCTTTCCATGAGATCACCGAAATCATGGGACGTATTGCAATACTTGGCCAAAATCTAACCGGGGTTCCAAACTACATTCCCTACGATCTGTTTCGCTACAAGGCGTCGACCGTGAGGAGCATCAACCAAACTGACACGGGTGTTTACTTCTCCATCAACGGCGGCGTCACGAGCTTGAAAGCCTACAACGTGCCAGGAAATGGTGGCGACCTGGCGGACTGGGCCAGCGGGGCGAATGATGCCTGCAACGCCTTCAGCAGCTCCGGCGTGCAGAACGACCTGACGGCGGTGGACGTTCAGGTGCTGGATGTCATCGGCTATAATCTCAATCCGGCTTTGATTGTCACGCCGACCACGGGATTCAGTTCTACAGGGCTGGTGGGCGGCGCGTTCAGTCCGTCGTGCGCGACCTATACGCTCACCAATCAGGGAACGGCGTCGTTCATTTGGAGCGCCACAAAGGCGCAACCCTGGCTGACCTTGACGCCGTCCAGCGGCGCATTGGTGGGGGGACAGGCGACCAACGTCAGCGTCTGCATCAACGCCACGGCGAATTCACTGGCTGCCGGCTCCTACGGCGACACGGTGACCTTCAGCAATTTCGTCACCGGCGCCACCCAGTTGCGCCCGGTGAGTCTGACTGTCCAGGCGAACATCGCTACGATGTTTCTTGCCAATTTTGAAAGTGGCAACCAGGGGTTTACTTACACTGCCGACCCCGACGCCACTTCCAATCTCTGGCACATGACCACCCGGCGGTCGTCGTCGCCGTCACACTCGCAGTACTACGGCCTGGAAGCGACAGGGACCTATGACACTGGCGCGCGCAATGCCGGCAACCTCGTTTCTCCCCCGATCTCGCTGGTGGGCGCCACCGGCCCGGTCACGCTTTCGTTCAAGTACTTTCTCCAGACCGAGCAATTCCCCGGCTTCGACGTGGCGACCGTGTTGATTTCCACCAACGCCGGCTCAACCTGGATCACGCTGGGCACCTTGTCCGATTCGCCCAGCTTCACCACGTGGTCCACTGACATTTCGGTCCACACGGGAAAGACCGTTCTCGTGGAATTCAACTTCGACACGGTTGACAACATCAACAACGGCTTTGAGGGCTGGTACATCGACGACGTGACCATTACCGGTGGAGTCAGTGCTCCTCCATTCCAAATCACCAGCATCGTCAGGTCGAACAATAATATCCTGATCAGTTGGACGACCGGTATCGGCCAGACAAACGCGTTGCAAGCGACTGCCGGGACCGGCAACGGCAGCTACGCCACAAACAATTTCGCGAACATCTTCATTGTCACGAATGCCACCACCACATCAACTAATTACACAGACGTCGGTGCGGCGACGAACTTCCCGTCGCGCTATTACCGTGTGCGGCTTGTCCCGTAGGGGTGGTGCCGTAGAGGCCTTGCATTCAATCGGAACCGTGCGTAGGTTGCCGACGAGGTCTTCAGTATGGGTTGCAGAGGCAAGGGCATAACGATTGTTTTTCTTCTCGCCACGCTGCGTGCGACGGCGGCGCCACTCGTCGACCTCCAGTTGGTTACGGGGAATGTAACGAACCCTGTGTATATCACGCACGCCGGCGATGGGTCCGGGCGACTGTTCATTGTCGAGCAAAACGGCCGTATCAAAATCTTCGACGGGACGAATCTTCTCGCGACGCCCTTCCTGGACATCAGTTCGCAAACATTGTTCTCGGGCGAGGAAGGTCTCTTGAGTGTCGCGTTCCACCCCGGCTTCGCGACGAATGGCCAATTCTTCGTGTATTTTACGCAGCCGGATAGCAACAATCTGGTCGCGCGTTTCACCGCGTCGCCCCCCAACGCCAATACCGTCAACACCAACACCATGGTCAAGGTGTTGCGTATTTTGCATCCGACCAATGCCAATCACAACGGCGGGCAGATGCAGTTCGGCCCGGATGGCTACCTCTACATCGGCACGGGCGACGGCGGTTCTGGCTGTGATCCGCCGAATAACGCGCAAACTCTGGGCGTCCTGCTCGGGAAAATGCTGCGCCTCGACGTCAGCAACTTTGCGACGAACTACACCATCCCGCCGAGTAATCCGTTCGTGGGCACCAATGGAGCGCTGCCGGAAATCTGGGCCTACGGCCTGCGCAATCCGTGGCGGTTCAGTTTCGATCGCACGACCGGCGACCTGTGGATCGGTGATGTCGGGCAAGGCCCGATCAATCCCCGCGAAGAGGTTGACCTTCAGCCTGCCGGCAGCGCAGGCGGCCAGAACTACGGCTGGCGGCTTTATGAAGGGTTTCTCACCAACACTTGCAGCGTTACCTTCAGCAATGTCCCCACGGTCCTGCCCATCTTCGATTACGATCACAGCAGTAATCGCTGCGCGATCATGGGCGGCTATCGCTATCGAGGCGCGAAAATCGCCCCGTTGGTCGGAACGTATCTGTACGCCGACGAATGCGGCGGACAAATCTACGGTGCGGCCACCAATGGCGTCGGGGGATGGACCAGCACGCTGTTGACCGGCACGGTCTTCACCATCACCACCTTCGGCCAGGATGATGCCGGCGAACTCTATGTCTCGCGATACGCAACGGGTGGCGCGATTTATCGGATTGTGGGATATGACAGCGTTGGCGACGGCATCGCGGATTGGTGGCGGCAACAATACTTCGGATCCCCGACCACGACCAATAACGCTTCGTGCGCGACGTGCGATCCGGACGGCGACGGCTTCAGCAATCTCCAGGAATACACGGCGGGCACAAGCCCAACCAATTCGTTCGATGCCTTGCGCATCCAATCGATTGTCTCGGCCGGCTCGAATTTCGTAATCAGTTTCAGCAGTGTCAGCGGCCACAAGTACCGCTTGGAGAACACCGGTGACCTCGTCACCGGCATTTGGACAACGGTCACGAATAACATCTCCGGCACCGGAAGCACTGTCCCACTAACCGCCTTCGGCGGCGCTACCCAACCCAAACGCTTCTACCGCGTCCGGTTGCTGCAGTAGTTGCAGGCGTGCTGTCCCTGCTTGCCTTTGGCAGGCGGCTTTGGTAATTTACCGCGCCCACGAAACAATGCGCCGTTAGCTCAATTGGCAGAGCAAGTGACTCTTAATCACTAGGTTGTAGGTTCGATTCCTACACGGCGCACCAACTACCAAAAGCTTGCGGCTACGAACGGGCCGGTGCGGCCACGGACTGGCGGTCGATAATCTCTACTGGAAACAGGCGATGTTCGACCTTCGCCTCACCTGCGTTCTGCAATCGATTCACCAGTAATTCCGCAGCGGTACGGCCCAGTTGCGCCATCGGTTGGCGCACGGTGGTGAGCGGCGGTGTGACGCGCGTCGCCCAGCGCGAATCATCGAAGCCCACCACGGAAACTTCCCCGGGGCACTTGACCTTCTCCTTCGTGAGGGCTTGCAGCACGCCAACAGCAATCTCGTCGTTCCCGCAGACTACTGCGGTCGGGCGCGGCGTGCATTTCGCAACCTGTTGCCAGCCTTGCACCCCCGCTTCCACGGTGAATTCCGCGTGGATAATCGCTTGTGGATCGACAAGCGCCAGGCCCTTCTTCATCGCCTCGAGGAAACCCCGTTCGCGTTCCCACGCATCGCGCACCGTCGTTGGGCCGCCGATCAACGCAATTTGGCGGTGGCCGAGTTTCAGTAAACGCGCCGTCAGTTCACACGTCGCCGCAAAATTGTCCACCGCAACCGTATTGACACGAACGCTTGAAAGCTCTACCTGAGGCGGCAGGCTTCCGCCCATCACCACTATGGGCCGGGCAAAGTCCTCGAGCTTCACCAGTTGCCGCGGGGTCAGTGGCAGCGCCATGTACAACAATCCGCCCGCGCCAATCGCCACCCGCTGCATCTGCTCCAGGATGTCGCCTCCGTCGGGATCAATCAACGCCACCCGCGTCTCCGTCCCGCAATCGCGCGCCGCGGAAATGACACCGGACAATACCACCCCATAGTACTCGCTCATGAACGCGCCCGTCTCCAATGGCAACAAGACGGTGATGAGGTGGACCCGCGGCTTGCGCATCAACTGCGCGGCCGGGTGCGGGACATAGTTGGCCTGCTCGGCCAGTTCGAGAATCTTCTTCCGCAACTCCGGTTCGACCATCTCGCAGGTGTCCTTCCCCAAAGCCCGGGAAACGGTCGACACCGAGATGTTGAGCTTCCGTGCAATGTCCTTAAGGCGAACTATGGAACCGCTCGGCGGTGTCACATTCCCTATTCTGCTCCTGGCCCGGTCGATTGCGAGCCAAATTTGCAACAGACAACTCCAAGTCAATATTAATTCTGCAGAATGATCTGGCGACAATCGCTTCACACTCGCGTCCGGTAGTGCGCTTCCGTTCCAAACGAACCGGATTTGTCCGCTCAACTTTCCATTGCACAACCCATTGTAAACCAATTACATAAATACAATTTTCAGAAAGAAATAAATCCGGTTCGTTTCGCAGAAACACGTGTTTTTACGCCCCCTCCTCCCCGTTATGCGACGGTCTCCCGACCGCGCACTCCCCGCCGAATTGTAGGGCCCGATGCCTGTCGTGTGGGCATTCCGCCTCGCCGTCTCCAGCGTTGCCAGTCTGCTCGACGCCTTCTTTCCCATATCAAAGAACCAAACGGATCATATCCACTCCGAAACGCTGTGTCCAATAAAATTATCGGTTTACGATATGCAGGTATCCGGTCCTTCGATTTGCCCACCTTGGCGGCTTGGAGAATGCCGAAGCCTTACCCGCCAGGCCCTTGCTTCGAAATTGTCCGCTTCCGTTGGGCATCGAACGTGTGGTAGTTTCGTCGCAGGTAACCAGATTATGCAGAGCGCACCCTCGACGAATCCACTCCAGGAAGGTCTTAGCGCGCGGCGGGCGGCGGAACCGTGCGTGCTCGTTATCTTCGGAGCCACCGGTGACCTCACCCATCGCAAACTCGTCCCGGCGCTCTACAATCTCGCGCACGAGGGCCAGCTCCCGCAGTCTTTCGCCATCGTCGGGTTTGCGCGCCGTCCGAAGACACACGACCAGTTCCGCGCGGAGTTGCGCGAGGGGGTCGCCCGGTTCTCACGGTTTCAGCCGATCAACCCGGCTGTCTGGGAATCGCTGGCGCAGGGGATCTTCTACCATCAATCGGAGTTCGCGGACACGAAGGGTTACCAGGAACTCAATGCCTTCCTGCAAAAGCTGGACGCCGAACGCGGCACCGCGGGCAATCGTCTCTTCTATCTCGCCACCGCGCCCACGGAATTCATCGGCATCATCGAACAACTGGGGGCGAATGGCCTCGTCCACTCGAAGCAGGCTCCCACTGCGTCCCGGCGCATCATCGTCGAGAAGCCCTTTGGCCGCAGTCTGTCCACGGCGGAAGAGTTGAACCATTCGCTGGCCGGCGCGTTCGACGAGCGGCAGATCTTCCGCATCGACCATTATCTCGGCAAGGAAACCGTCCAAAACATCGTTGCCCTCCGCTTCGCCAACGAGATCTTCGAGCCCCTCTGGAACCAGAAATACGTGGATCACATCCAGATCACCGTTGCCGAGTCACTGGGTGTGGAAGGTCGCGGTGGCTACTACGACAGTTCCGGCGCGCTCCGAGACATGGTGCAAAACCACATGATGCAGTTGCTCTCGCTCGTGGCGATGGAACCTCCCACGACGCTGGACGGCGCGGACATCCATGACGAGAAGGTCAAGGTCCTGCGCGCGATCCGCCCGATGACCCCGGAACAGGTGCAGCAGTTCACGTTGCGCGGCCAGTACGCGCGCGGCTCGATGGCGGGCCAGACGGTCCCCGCTTATCGTGAGGAAAAGAACGTTGCGCCCGCCTCACGGACGGAAACCTTCGTCGCCCTGAAGTTATTCATCGAAAACTGGCGCTGGGCTTGCGTGCCCTTTTACCTCCGTCACGGCAAACGCCTACCCAAGGGCGTCGCCGAAATTGCCATCCAGTTCAAAGCGCCGCCCGCTGTCCTCTTCGCCGCGGAATCTCCGGCGCCGCTGCAGCCCAATGCGCTGGTGCTCCGCATCCAGCCCGATGAAGGTATCGCCATCCGCATGAACGCAAAGGTGCCGGGCAATGAACTGAATTTGCAGCCCGTGAAGATGGATTTCCGTTACGGAGGCAGCTTCGGCGCCCGCTCGCCGGAGGCCTATGAGCGACTGCTCCACGACGCGATCCTCGGCGACTCGACCTTGTTCACCCGCCGCGATGAAGTCGAGCGCTCGTGGCAGATTGCCGACGCGATCATCGAAGGCTGGGACGCTGGTCCCGCGCCTTTCCCTTACGAATCCGGGACCTGGGGACCACCCGAGGCGGACGCGTTTATCGAACGTGACGGCCGGGAATGGAGACGCCCATAAGCCGTGCCCAATAGCGCTCAACTGGAAACCTTCACCGCCGGCGTTGAGACCGCCGTGGACGTGGCGCAGATCGAGCGCCAGCTCCACGAACTTTGGCAGCTTGCGGCGGAATCCGAGAAGGACCCGTCACAGCGCCAGATCACCCGCGCCTGCCTCTTCAACTTCATCGTGTTTTGCGAAACCGACGCGGAGTCGGCGCACGCCAATGACGTGATTAGCACGCTCACAAGCCTTCATCCGTGCCGGGCGATCGTGCTGGTGGCGCGTCCGGACGTCGCCTCGGCGGAACTGTCGGCCTCAATCTCCGCGCATTGTCACCTCGCCGGCACCGGGCGGAAGCAGGTCTGCTGCGAGCAGATTGCGATCCACGCCAGCGGCCCGGGTGTCGCGCATCTTGGCGCCGCAGTGTTGCCGCTACTGGAATCCGACCTGCCAACCGTTATCTGGTGGCAGGGCAATTTCCTGAAGAGAGTTGATCTGTTCCGTCGCCTCGTGGCCGTGGCCGACCGGGTGATTTGCGACACATCGACCTGGACAGACCCACAATCACATTTGGGCTCCCTGGCCCGGTGCATTACGGAGCATCCCCGCTGCAATTTTGTCGATCTGAGCTGGACCCGACTGGGCTTGTGGCGTCGGCTCGCGGCAGATTTCTTCGACGAGTCGGGTTGTCGAACGGAACTGGCGCAAATTCACGCCGTGGACATCGTCCATGGTCGCGGTCCCGGCGCGGGTCTGCGGGCGCTTCTCTACGGTTCCTGGATCGCCGCGCAGTTGAACTGGCCCGTGGCCGAGGCCCGGAAAAAGATTCGTCTCTCCGCGCGCGAAGACCGTGACGCGACCTCGGTGGGGATCCTCTCGATTGCCATCAAGACGGACGAAGCCACGTTTTCGATTCGCAAGAACTTCGGGGAGAGTACGGCCAGCGCGACAATTGATATGCCGAACGCCTGTGGTCTGCCGCGCAAACGCGCCTTCTGGCCGGCGGACGACACTTCGCTTCTGTCACAGGAACTCGATTTCGTCACGCGCCACACCGTCTATGAGAAGGCGCTGGCGATGGCCGCGGCCGTATTTGAGAACGCTCCGCGTTAAGGCAGCGAGATGTCGATCCGGTAAAACCGCGCCGGATCGACCGCGTTCGTATCGGTGACCGAAATCTGATTGCCGTTGGTAATCGGCCCAAGGTAACCCGGCAGAGGCAACCAGGCGTTCCCCACTAAATCCGTGCTGAACTGTGGTTTGTACGTGCGACCCGTAGCGAACGGATTGAAAAGCAGGTTCTCCTGTGACGCCTGATTGGTAACCGCGACCACCTGCAACTGGAACACCGAGGCCGGGTTCGTTGGATCCAGACCCGCCACATACTTGAAGAGGTTGTTCTGCCCTGTGCCATCGGCATCCACGCCGGGCGCGGCATTCGCGTTGTTGGTGCTCCCGAAATACTGGACCTGCCAGGACTGGAACGCTGTAAGTACATTGATATAATTCACCTGCGTATTGGTACTGCCCCCCCCGGGGCCACTGGCTACGAGCATCACCGTGTACGAACCGGCGGCATAGGTGTGTGCCACACTATTGGTTGTAGTATTTGTCGTGCTCGCATCGCCGAAATTCCAGAACCGGTTTGTGATCGTCCCTGTCGATGTGTCGCTGAAGGTCACCAACAACGGCTCCGTCCCACTGGTCGGGCTCCCGCTGAAACTGGCCACCGGCGGCAGTGCGCCGAGAAGATCGTTGTACACGGTCGCAAAACTGTCGGCGACGACGGCCTTGCCGACCGAACCCCCGTCGCTTGGAATGGTGGCGGTGCCAAACTGTGAAATCACGAAGCAGCCAACCGAGGTTGGCGGTGTACCGCTTCCCACGGGATTGTTCGCGTATTGTGTCTGCGCACCCTGATTGCTGCTGCTTGGATTCACGTAGACGATCACGTTCGTGCCGGCGGCTGAAGCCTGGACGATCACGCGGTATTGTGTCCCATAGCTGAGCGGCGTGGTGCCAAACGTGTACGGATTGCCGGATTGGCCGGTGACACGCGCGCCTAGCAGATATGTGCCGGTTCCCGTATCCTTGGCCGAGAGCCGGTAATTGGCGAACCCGGTGGCATTGTTGCTGGTATAAAGGGCCGCAAAGTATGACACGCTGCCGCTGTTCACCGCGTTGCTAACGGTCAAGGTCAGCCCGTAGTACACGGTTTCGTTGGTGAGCGTGAAGTTCTTGTAACCCGTCTGGCCGCTGGCGGTCAGCCCGCCGGCAAAGATTACTTTGCCATTATTTACCTGCAAGGCTGAACTCGATATGGTTCCGACCTGTGTCCAGCTATGCTGGCCAACGAGGTTGCCCGAGCTGAACGTGCTGAAGTCATCGTAAAACCCGAAGCTGCTAACGTTGAGACTGACCGCGCGCGTCGTGTTACCCGCGCCGCTGGTGGTGTTGGTGAACCCGATCGCGTCCGTATAATTGCCGGCCGTCAGGCTGTTGGCATTGGCATTAATCGTGGCGGTGATATTCGTGCTGGCGCTTGGCGCGAGAGTGCCGCTGGTTGCGGAAAGGGTCAGCCAGTTGGCGGAGTTATTCGCCGTCCAATTCATGGTCGCGCCGCCGATGTTGCTCACGGTATAAACCTGGCTCGCGGGGCTGAACGGGCCGCCCGGCGCGCCCGCGGAACTGAATCCCGAGGCAGGGCTGACGGAAAGTTGCGAAGACACATTGTTGACCGTCAGGCTGACGGGGCGGGTCGTGTTACCAGAGCCATTGGATGTGTTAAATGAGACCGTATCCGAATAGACGCCGCCGACCAAACTGTTGGCGTTCGCATTGATCGAGACGGTGATGTTGGTGCTGCCGCCGGCGGCCAAGGAGCCACTGGTCGCGGAAAGGGTCAGCCAGTTGGCGGTGTTGCTAACGGTCCAGGCCATGGCCACGCCGCCGGTATTGCTCAAAGTGTAGATCTGGCTGGTGGGACTGAAGGGACCGCCGACCGTGCCGCTTGAAGTCAATCCGGATGCCGGACTGACCGCGAGTTTCGCCCCGAAAACGAAGAGGTCGCTCAGGTCGATGGCATTGACGGCATCGCCCAGCAACGGTCCGACGTTGAAGATCTCCTGCATCGTCAGCAGCGTCGAGCTGTGCGTGTAATGGTTGGTGTTGGAATAACCGCCTCCCTTGGCCAGGGAAGAAAGTACAATCATGCCAATCGGACCGTCGCCACCCTCCCCTTCGTCCCACGTGACGAAGATAACGCCGTTATTGCTGTAGGCCTGGGAACTCACGATCGCGGCCACCGTGTTCGACAGCCAGGTGTCACCGGCCGTTATCAGTGCATTGCCGGTCAGGCATCCAGTATTGCCGTGCATGTCATCGCAGAGATTCGGGGTGATAAAGTTGTAGCGGGTGACGATGTTGCTTTGAAGATCGGTCGCCAGTTCTGTGTAAGGCCGAACATTGGCAATGCAGTAGGCCGAACCGGTGTTATTCGTGTTGGTGACATCATCGAAATACACCATGGGGTTGTGTTTCGGCGCGTACTGGTTAACGGACGTTAGCGGGCAGGTAGTGCCGCTGATGTCTTCCTGATAAGACGTCCAGGAGACACCGGCATTCTTGAGCAGTGTTACCAGATGATTGGTTGTGCTCTGGTGAAAGCTCGAGGGATCGCCATCCGCGAGAATGCCGAAATTCGTGCCCGCCTCCAGCCACAAGTAGTTCGGCAGGCTGGGATGGATACCGGGGGGGTTGTAGTATTGCAGAGTATACGAGGACTTCGGCAGCAGACCGTTGTTGATGTAAGGCGCCGCCGCATTGCCACTGATCGATGCCCAGTTCTGGTTTTCCTCTAAAATGATGAACACCGTCTGGACGCTCTGGGGCGTGAGCGGTGAAAGGGTGTTGAAGGTATAGAACGCGCCCTGGTTATCGTCGACTGTCGTGCCGCCCGTCGACGTGGAGGAAACGGAGAAATAGTAAAGTGTGCCGGGCTGCAGACCGGTGAGGTTGACGACGTGGTTGGTAGTACCGGCGGCGCCACTGGCCGGGTTGGTCACGGAGGATGGCGAAGTGCCATAAAGCACCTGGCTGTCAGACGACACATCGGTAGTCCACTGGATGGTGGCATTGGAGAGCGTAAGGCCAGTGGCCTGCACGTTGCTGATAATCGGTAGTGACGACACAACGCCGGTGCTGCTCACGCTCAACGTGATGAACTCGATCGGGGTCGGAAAAGTCGAACTTTGGTTCGCGGTCAATGATGCGATCTTATTGGAGATACCCAGCATATCCCAGCGCGTGAGTATATTAACGGTGACCGCCTGGTTCGAGGTCAGCCCGGTCGCGTTGAAAGCCGCCGCCGTGTTGGTTATCAGCCGGCAGCGCACCGTCGTGGCGACGGCCGGATTGGTGGGCGTAAACCAAAAGTACGGACTGATCGAGTCATTCAACAGGCCGGACTGGGCCAGGCCACCAAATTGACCGTAATTCGTATTCGGGCTCGTGAACGTGAATATGACGTTCGTATTGTCGGCCATGACCTGGGCGGTCACGTTTTGCGTAAACATCTGCTGCAGGGTGCTGGCGGAGTGTGTGGTGCCGTTCGCATCAAAGGCGATGGTGTTGTGGTAATCGTTGGCCAGGATAAAGGCGTTGGAACTGGCATTCCATACGTCCCGTTCCGTCATGGGGTGGATCTCGTATTTTCGCTCACTGGCGTGCTCGGTGTAGAAACGAAAAATCCCGCGCGCCTTGGCGTGAGTGTTGCCGGATGGCAGAAGACTTCCCGAGGCATTGATGATTTCAGGGACGATCGGTGACTCACCCTGGTTCCCGCCCGTCGCGCCAGTATTGGAGGAGTCCACCGCCATGTTGATGTGCTCATCGCCGTCTGACGACGTCGAGCCGCTGGGGGACATATACTCCCATGTGTTTGTAAACTGGGGGTACTGCGCGTTGGCCAATGAGGAAATCTGTACGCTATCAACCTCCCACCAGCCAGCCATCTGCGCGACCTGGGCACGTGTATTGGTAATGATCGTGGACGCCCGAGCGATTCCCGTCGAAATCACCAGCCCACCCAAAACGACAAAAAGCCACCTGTTCTTCAGTTTACCCTTTCCGCTGGAGAAACTCTCACCGCGATGTTTTTGGCGACCAAACTCGACGAGAGGCATTCAACTTTTACTTGCACAAATCATACCACTTTTTTGGTTACAAAACAATGTCAAAAACATTACAGATTTGTCCAAAACAAGGTGGCCGGCCTGCTCGACGCCCACGTGGGCGCTGGGCGCGGTTTCAAAGATTGACCGCCTCGGAAAGTTTCACCTACAGTGCCTCCCAACCTCGTAATGAGAATCCTGATTATTGGAAGCGGCGGACGTGAACACGCACTCGCGTGGAAAATCGCCCAAAGCCCGCGTGTCACCAGGCTCTTCTGCGCGCCCGGAAATGCGGGCATTGCCGAATTGGCCGACTGCGTACCCATTCCAGCAATGGAAATTGACAAGCTTGCGGAATTCGCTTCCACGCAGAAAATCGACCTGACCGTTGTCGGGTCCGAGGGGCCGCTCTGCGCCGGTATTGTTGACGTGTTCCACAGCCGTGGCCTGCGAGTATTCGGCCCGAACAAGCGCGCTGCCCAACTGGAGGGCAGCAAGGTTTTCAGCAAGGAGATCCTTCTCAAGTACAACATACCCACCGCCGCTGCTGCCATTTTCGATAATGCCGACGACGCCCGCGCTCACTTGCGCAAGGTCGGGGCCCCGCTGGTCGTGAAGGCCGACGGCCTGGCCGCCGGCAAAGGCGTGATCGTCGCGCAAACCGTCGCCGAAGCGGAGCAAGCCATCACCGAAATCATGGAGCGGAAAACTTTCGGCGAGGCGGGCGCACAAATCATCCTCGAGGAGTGCCTGCATGGTGAAGAACTTTCCGTCATGACGCTTGTCGACGGCCGATCGTTCCAAATGTTGGCGTCCGCCCAGGACCACAAGCGCGCGCTGGATGGAGACCGCGGCCTGAACACCGGCGGCATGGGGGCGTATTCACCCACACCGTTGCTGGACAACCAACTCCACGAGCAAGTTGCCGTGATTTTTGGGCAAACGTTGGCGGGGTTGCAGGCCGAAGGCATTGAGTACCACGGCGTGCTCTACGCGGGATTGATGATCACCGAGCGCGGGCCACAAGTGCTCGAATTCAACTGCCGTTTTGGTGATCCGGAAGCCCAGGTCGTGCTGCCGCGAATGGATTTCGACCTGCTGGACGCCGCCGAAGCTACGATCGACGGCAGGCTCGACCGCCTCCCGCTGGAGTGGAAGGAGGACGCGGCAGTCTGCGTGGTACTGGCCGCAGGCGGCTATCCCGGACCATACGAGCGCGACAAGCCGATTGCGGGGTTGAAAGATGCCGCCGAGTTGGATAAGGTTCATGTGTTTCACGGGGGCACACGGCGAAACGCCAGCAGCCGGATCGTCACGGATGGCGGACGGGTGCTCGGCGTCACCGCGCTCGGCGGGAGCATTGAGAGGGCGGCGAACCGCGCCTATGAAGCGGTTGAGCGAATTCACTTTGACGGCGTGCAGTTTCGCCGCGATATTGCCGCCCGTGCGATACGAACATAACACTGACGGTATGTGCCGTCGGAGCACAGCTTGATGTTGCGAGGTATGATGAAGACAATTGTCGTTACAATTACCGCGGGCCTGTTGTTGTTTGGGGCCGGTGCCACCTCACGGTGCCGTGCCGCCAACACCACCACCTCTTTGCAACCAACGGCGGAGGTGATCAGTGTTCTCAAATCAAATTACGTCGACCGCGACAAGCTCAATGAGAAGGTGCTGAACGAAGCGACGGTCACCGGCATCCTCGAGGCCGTTGGCCGCGGCGCGGTCATCGTGGAACCGGAATCATCCTCGACAAATGCGGCGACGGGCGCCATGGGGGTGAAGCCAACCCTGCCTCTCGCGCGCGCGGAAGTCATCGGCACCGATATCGGGTATATCCGTTTGGCAGACGTGGTCGGCGGAAGTCCCGCCGCGCTGGATGCGGAACTGAAGAAATTTGCCGACGCGAAAGTCACCGGCTTTGTGCTCGACCTCCGCTATGCCGACGGCACCAACTTCACCGCCGCCGCCGCGATCGCCAGTCGATTCCTGAACGACGGACAGGAGTTGTTTACACTGAAGAGTTCGGAGAAGGGCGCGCAAGTTTTCCGGGCCAACGCGGACACGAAACCGGTATCGACTGCGGGTCCGGACCTGACTTCGGCTCCACTGATGCTGCTGGTAAATGCCGAAACACGCGGCAGTGCCGAGGTTTTGGCCGGTGCATTGCGCACCGCGGATCGCGGAATTGTTATTGGTTCCAAGACCGCCGGCTCGGCGGCCGCGTGGCAGGAGGCGAAGTTGAGCGATGGGCGCACCTTGCGCATCGCCACGGCGAAAATCGTGCTGCCGCAGCCGCAGGATGCGACACAAATAATCGAATTGTTCCCCGACGGCCTCACGCCGGATGTTGCCGTGAAGATCGACACAAAAATGGAACGCGACATCGTGCTGAACGTGCAAACCAATGAAACCCTGACTGCGAGCCTGCAGCCTCGCGTGAAAAAGAAAGGTTTGACGGAGGCGCAGTTGGTGAAAGTATTCCACGGCCAGGCGGTCGATGCGGACCTGCTGTCGCCCGACAAGGAACATGAAGACGAAGACGAGATCCAAAACGTGCGTGACGTGGTATTGCAGCGCGCCGTTGACATTTTAAAGGGCATCCGCGTGCTGCAGACCTGGCAATGAGGCCGGTCACGGCAGTACACTCAGCCTGCCCGGTACGCAGAAATATTCAATGAAGAAGATCCTTTTCGTTTGCACAGGCAATGTTTGCCGCAGCCCCATGGCGGAGGGCTTGCTCCGGCACATGCTGCGGGGCCGCAACGACGTTCAGATCGCCTCGGCCGGTCTGGGCGCGCTCGAGGGCGTTGGTGCGACGGAGGCGGCCATCGAGGTGATGACGGAATTCGGGATCGACATTTCGTCGCATGTCAGCCAGGCGCTCGGTAGTGAACTTGTTCGTCAGGCCGATTTCATCCTGACGATGACCCGCCAACACTACGACGCGATTCTGGCCCTTTATCCCGCGGCGGCGGAGAAGACGTTTCTCGTCCGTGAATTCGAGGAATTGCGGGCTGACCAGAACAAGGACATTGCTGACCCGATCGGCCAATCCATCGAGGTGTATCGCCGTACTCGGGACCAGATCCGCGACGCGTTACCAAGCCTGATCGTCTTCATCAACCAGACGGCATCCACAACGGGCCAGGCGACCCGGGAGATCGCGGCCGCCACGAACGATGAAACTCGCGCGTTGCGCATCGCCCTGGCGGGTGATCACGGCGGGGTCGAGATCAAAGCCTCGTTGAAGGACTGGCTCGCACAACAGGGATATGTATTCGCTGATTTCGGCACCCATACAACCGACCCGGTGGATTATCCCGAGTACGCGTTTCTCGTTGCGCGCGAACTGCTCGCCGGCAATTTTGACCGCGGCGTTTTGATCTGCAAGAGCGGCATCGGCATGAGCATTGCCGCCAACCGGTTCCCCGGCGTGCGTGCCGCGATGGTCAGCAACGAACACTGGGCCCGCCTCAGCCGCGAGCATAACGATGCCAATGTCCTCGTGCTATCGGGGATCGATCTTGATGCCGAGCAGGCCCGGCACATCCTGGATGTCTGGTTGCACACCAGCTTTGATGGCGGCCGCCACGCGCGCCGCGTCGATGAAATGGACCATCCGCCCATCCTGAACACGAAGTCCACGCCTGCGAAGAAAACTTCCGCGCTCGCCGTGACCGACCCGGAGATTTTCAACGCCGTCCAGCGTGAGAAACAGCGGCAGCAGGAGAACATCGAGTTGATCGCCAGCGAAAACTTTGTCTCACCGGCCATCCTTGAAGCGGCGGGCACGGTGTTGACGAATAAATACGCGGAAGGCTACCCGGGCCGTCGGTATTACGGCGGCTGCGAATACGTGGACATCGCCGAGCAACTCGCCATTGATCGCGCCAAACAGCTTTTCGGGGCCGAACACGCCAATGTCCAGCCGCACTCAGGTTCCCAGGCGAACATGGCCGTGTATTTCGCCACGATCCAGCACGGGGATACCATTCTCACAATGGAACTCGCCCACGGCGGCCATCTCACGCACGGTTCACCCCGCAACTTCTCGGGCCGCTTCTATAAAGTCGTCCATTATGGTGTGCGCCAGGACAACGAGATGATCGACTACGATCAACTCGCGAAACTCGCGCAAGATTGTCGCCCGAAAATGATCACGGCCGGCGCCAGCGCCTATCCGCGCGTTATCGATTTCAAACGGATGCGCGAAATTGCCGATAGCGTCGGCGCGTTGCTGTTTGTTGACATGGCCCACATCGCGGGCCTGGTCGCGGCCGGGATTCATCCCAGTCCGGTGCCTTTCGCCGATTTCGTCACCACCACCACGCACAAAACCTTACGGGGGCCGCGCGCGGGCTTGATCCTCTGCAAGGCGAAATATGCCAAGGACATTGATGGCTGGGTCCTGCCCGGTATCCAGGGCGGTCCGCTCATGCACATCATCGCCGCCAAGGCCGTCTGCTTCCTCGAAGCGATGAAACCGGATTTCAAGGACTACCAGCGGCAGATCGTGAAGAACGCAAAGGCGCTCGCGACGGCTTTGGCAGGGTTGGGCTTCCGCATTGTCAGCGGCGGTACCGACAATCATTTGATGCTCGTGGATCTGCGTCCCAAGAAACTCACCGGCAAGATCGCGCAGGAATCACTCGATCGCGCCGGTATCACCACCAACAAGAACCTCATCCCCTACGACCCCGAAAAACCATTGGTCACCAGCGGCATCCGCCTCGGCACACCGGCCGTCACCACCCGTGGGATGAGGGAAACCGAGATGGAGCAGATCGCCGCGCTCATCACAGAAGTGTTGGAAAAACCCGACGATGCAACCGTACAGGCCAACGTAAAGGAAAAAGTCCGGGCCATAACCGCGAAGTTCCCCCTACCCTACTAAGGAATCCCCATGATTAAAGGTATTGCCACGATCGTATTCAAAGTCTCCGACATCGCCCGCTCCTGCGATTTCTTCGAGAAGAAACTCGGCCTGAAGATCGCCTATCGCGAAGACAACTGGGCGGAGGTCGATCTCAATGCGGTCCACCTCGGGCTGATGCCGTCCGAGCAGGCCGGCGGCGCGCGCAATCCGTTCCTGAGCCTGCTGGTCGATGACATCAATGCGACTGTGGCCACACTCAAGGAGCGCGGCGTGGAATTCAGCGGCGATATCAGGGACGAGCCCTTCGGCAAGCTCATCACCGTCAACGACCCCGATGGCAATCAGTTCGACCTGTTCGAAGCCGCCGAGTAACGCCGGAAATCAAGTTTGACGCGCTGACGTGTGTTCGCTACTGTCAAGTGGCGAGCGTGCCAGACGCACCCCGTTGTTTCATGAGGAGAATTTGAAATGATTGTTACCACCGCTCAACTGTTCAAGATCGCCTACGGCAAGTACGCCCTCGGCGCTTACAATATCAACAATTTGGAGCAGACCGTCGGCCTGTTCCAGGGCAATGTCCAGAGCAAGGCGCCTTTCATCATCCAGCTGAGCCGGGGCGCGCGCAAATACACGGACAAACGCTATCTTGAGGCAATGATCCGTGCCTCGCAGGAGGTCTTTCCCGACGCGATTTTCGCGGTCCATCTCGACCACGGCGACGAGCAGACCTGTTACGACTGCATCGCCTCCGGCTTCTACAGCTCGGTGATGATCGATGCCAGCCATGAACCGTTCGACAAGAACGTCGAGATCACCAAGCGCGTCGTGGACAAGGCGCACGCGCGCGGTTTGTCGGTCGAAGCCGAACTCGGCATGCTCGGCGGCGTCGAGGAGGACATCGTCGGCCACGTCTCCCTGACCGATCCCGACGAGGCGAAGATATTTGTCGAACAAACGAAATGCGATTCCCTGGCGGTGGCCATCGGCACCAGCCATGGCGCGTACAAGTTCAAGGCCGAACCCGGCAAGAAATTCGGCCTGCATTTTGATGTCATCGAGAAGATCCAGAAACTGCTCCCCGGCGTCCCGATGGTCATGCACGGCAGTTCCAGCGTACCGAAGGACGAAGTGGATCGCATCAACAAGGCGGGCGGCAAGATGGAAGAAACCAGCGGCGTGCCCGAGGGAGATTTCCTCCCGGCCGCCAAGCTCGGCGTCTGCAAGGTCAATATCGACACCGACGGTCGTCTCGTGTGGACCCGAGTGCATCGCGAATTCTTCCGCGATCATCCCGACAAATTCGACCTCCGCGATCCGGGCAAGATCTACATCGAAGAGTATGCCAGGATGATCGCCCACAAAAACCAGGCCCTCGGCTCCGCCGGCCAACTCGACGACGTGCGCGCGAAACTCGGCAAAAAGTAGGCGCACGCCGACTACTCGTACCGGAGCGCCTCAATCGGATCGAGGCGCGACGCTTTCCAAGCCGGGTAGAACCCGAATACGATCCCGACGGTCATCGATACCACGACCGCGGCAACGATCGCGGGCAATGAAGGCAGGGTCGGCCAGTGAAGGAACGCGGTCACGGCGACCGACACCCCGCGACCCAACAGAATCCCGGCGATGCCGCCGGCGACACAGAGCACCACCGCCTCGACCAGAAATTGCCGCAGGATGTCACGCGCCCTGCCCCCCACGGCCATGCGGATGCCGATCTCGCGCGTTCGCTCGGTCACCGATACGAGCATGATATTCATGATGCCGACGCCGCCCACCACCAACGAAATCAACGCCACGATCAACAGCAGATTGGTCATGACCCGGCTGGTGGACGCCAGCGCCTGGGAGATTTCAGTCAAATCACGAATGCGGAAGTCATCCGGCGCACCGGATTGGATTCGATGCCGGTCCCGCAGCAGGCTGGTGATCTGGCGCATGGCCACAGGAATGTCCTGCGCCGCCGTAGCCGATATCCAGACGTCGTCAAGATCAGAAAACCGCGTCATCTGCAGCGTGTCCGCCGCCTGGGTCGCGGACTGTTGCGGAAACAATTGCACCTGCTGGTTCGGATAAAGCTGGCTGAGCGTATTGACCGACGCGGATGCCGACGAGCCCGCTGCGGCTTGGGACGCCTGCCTCGAACCAGTCAGCCGGAATTTGATGGTGGTCCAGGGAGCCGCGATAAAATCGTCCTGATCTCTCCCCATCATATTCGCCCCTTTCCGGCTCAGGACGCCGACTACCTTCATCGCGACATTCTTGACGCGGATCACTTTGCCGAGCGGCGGTTCGTCGCCGAACAATTGGCGGACGATCGTTTGCCCGATGATGCAAACCGCAGCCGCGCTGCGGACGTCGTCATAAGTGAACGGCTCGCCTGCAGAAAGGTCCCACTTGCGAATCACCAGATAATCCGGGGTCGTACCTAGAACGTTATTCGGAAACCAGTTGCGATTGCCGTACACGATTTGCGCCCGGCAATCCACACTGGGCGCGACCCAGCGAACCGCACTGCAATCCTGAAGGATCGCTTCCGCGTCCGCCGGAGTGAGCGTCACTCGTCCTCCGCCTCCCGAACTTACTCCGCCGATCACGGCGTCGTTGGGGTCAACCTGGATGACATTGGCTCCCAGACTGGCAATAGTCTGTTCAATGGAATAGGAAGAACCCCGCCCGATCTCCATCATGGCGATGACGGCGGCAATGCCGATAATGATCCCCAAACAGGTCAGTACCGACCGCATGATGTTTCGGCGCAGCGCGCGTAGGGCCATTCGAAGGGTTCGGTAAGCATTCTTCACAACAGTTTCACCCCCCGTTCCCTCAACGCCTGCGAATTTGCGGGAGAAACGGATTCTGGACGCCCGCCTGCGCGATTTCCGTGGTCTCTCCGATGACTATTTCCTGTCCCTCTCGCAGGTTGTCGGAAATGATGGCCGTGGCAGCGCCATCCGAAACGCCAAGCTTCACATCAAGAGGCCGTACAACCTTGCCATCCTTCAACCAGACGACGCCAAACCGCTCTTTTGGGGTTTGACCCTTCTTGGAGTCGCTGGGATTGCTTCGCTCCGTCGCGTCAGCCGGCTTCGATGAGCGCGCCTCCGTCGCCACCTCGACCAATGAAGACGGGGACCATCGCAATGCGGCGTTGGGAACCAAAAGTGCATTGGACTCTTTTTGCACCACGAAATGAACGTTGGCGGTCAGGTAGGGCAGCAGAACATTCTCGGGATTCTCTGTATTGACCTCGACTGTGTACATCACGACGTTTTGCGTCATGGTCGCGTTGAGACGAACCTTGCCTACCGTCCCGCTGAATTCCTTTCCTGGGAACGCGTCGCAGGCGAACGTCACGGGAGCGCCCGGAGCGATGCGCCCGACATCGGCTTCGTTTACCGCAACCCAGATCTGCATCTTCGTCAGATCCCTCGCAAGCAAAAACAGGCTGGGCGCGTTGAGACTGGACACCACGGTTTGCCCGATGTTTACGCGACGGTCAATGATGACGCCCTTGACGGGTGACTTGATGGTGCAGAAATCCAGATTTCGTTGCGCTTTGCTGAGCAGCGCCTTGGCTTGCAACGTGGTCGCCCTGGCCTGCGCCACGGCCGCTTCCGCAACAGCAACGCTGGCCTTGGCGACTTCGTAGCTGGCCTTGGTTGAATCATAGGTTGAAAGCGGCAACAGTTGGGAATGGACAAGATCCTGCGTCCTTTTCCAATCGGCGTCGGCCTGGACGAGCTTGGCCTTCATCTGTTCGACATTGGCGGCCGCACTCACTTCGCCGGCTATGTCTTCTTCCAATTGCGCCTTGGCCACAGCAAGATCGGCGGCATAAACCGACTCGTCGATTTTTGCGAGAATGCCCCCTTCCTCAACAATCGACCCGTAATCGATTGTTTTGCCGTTTTTGTCCTGGCCGAAAGAAGTAACGAGACCCGCCACCTGCGCGCCGATGTCCACGACCTCCACAGGTTCAATCGTTCCCGTGGCGTTAATGGTAGCCACGATATCGGCGCGATTCACCAGTGCCGTGCGGAACAACCATTTGTGCTCGTTTCGCGCGCGCCACCGCCAGAAGCCGACTCCACCGGCCAAAGCCAGCAGGACGATTGCAACAACAGGTGCTTTAAGAAAACGTTGCATGAAATCACAGCCACGCCCCCCCCGTGCGGTCGCTCAACGTTGTCTGCGCGCACGGAAGCCAAGACGGCTCCAATGCTCGCAAAACCCGGATTACCGAAACATTACCGCTGCGTTGGACTGAAGCAAGCAATCAATAGCCCGTGCCTTCTTCGGTAACGGTTTCACCGGAAGCTTCCTTCATAATCTTCACGCTGTTTGATGTGCCGATGCGTGTCGCGCCGGCGGCAATCAGCTTGAGCACGTCGGCGAGTGAACGCACTCCGCCGGCGGCCTTCACGCCGAGACCCTTGTCGCGGACGATGCGGCTCATCAACGACACGTCTTCGACCGTCGCGCCGCCCGAACTGAAACCGGTGGAGGTCTTGACGAAATCGGCACGGGCCTTAACGGAAAGTTCGCACGCGCGCGTTTTCTCTTCATTGGTGAGAAACGACGTCTCCAGTATCACTTTGCTTTTCGCGCTGCCGTCGCGGCAGGCTTCAACCACGCCGCGAATGTCGCGAAGCACCAACTCGTCGTCGCCACCCTTGAGCGCGCCGATATTGATGACCATGTCGATTTCCTTGGCGCCCTGGCGGATGGCAGCCCGGGCTTCCATCGCTTTGGTCTCCGGCGGCTGCGCGCCGAGCGGGAATCCCACGACGCAGCAAACCTTGATGTTTGAGCCGGCGAAAAGCTCGCGCACCAGCGACACCCACGTCGGGTTGACGCACAGGGAGTAGAACTGGTACTGCCGCGACTCGCGGCACAGTTGTTCAATGTCAGCGCGCGTGGTGTCGGGACGCAACCCACTATGATCGATGAGTTGCGCAATTCGCGCCCGAGAAAGTTCCGGCTTGCGGGCGCCCGCAGCCGCGAGGAGTTCCTGCACACGGTTGGCGATGCGTTCGAGATCCCTGGTAGATGGGTTCACATTACTTACGCACCGTAGCAGGATCGTGACCGGGGTTCAAGCAACGTGACCTCCTCTGCGGTGGTCGCACTGGGTCAATGTTCCTGCGAGCTCGGGACAATAGTCAGCCACTGGCCAGGCGCCCTAAGCAGCCCGGGTTGAGGGGTGGTTTGGGCGCTGAACGATTCCTGAGGGGGACGGGCGGCGACGACCAATAGGAGTTTCTGCTCCTGTCCACCTCGCAGTACCGTGAATTCTACTGTGTCACCGACACGGTGGCAGAACATCGTATTGAGAACGTCCGCCGAACGGTGCACTTCATTACTCGTGATGCTCAAGAGCGTGTCGCCATCGCGGAACCCTGCCGCGGCCGCGGGCGTATTCGAATAAACCTGCTGGATGAATACCTGCCATTGGTTGGAAACCGTCGGATTGATGGCCAGTTGCCGCTCCGAAACGCCAAGACCCACCCAGGTGTACTGCGGTTGCCCAAACTCGAGGAGGTCCGCACAGATTTTGTGGGCGGCATTGATCGGCAATCCGTAGCACTGGTCGTCCGCGTGCGCAGCAATCGCGATGCCGACAACTTCCCCGCGCACGTTCAACATCGGGCCCCCACCCTGTCCCGGGCTTAACCGGCAGCTGGCGCGGATGTGGCTCGTAGCAAAGACGTGACTGCCACAACGAATGTCGATCCCGTTGATGAAACCCACCACGGGTGCGCTCGGTAGGTCGTACGGAAATCCGATGGCGACGACCATCGACCCCACCCGGAGCTCATCCGAATTGCCTTGCGGCAGGAATGGCGTTGGGCTGCCGGCGGCTGGCTCAATCTTTAGCAGAGCGAGATTCGTTTGCGGATCCCGCCCAACGACCCGCGCATTGATTTTCTGGCCGTGCCACTCGATCCAGCAACTATCCGCGTCGTCCACAATGGTGGCCGCCGTCAGGATGTGGCCGTCCCTGTCGGTGAAAAACCCGGTGCCCACACGTTGCGGCGGACTAAATGGCAAAGCGCCGATTTGAAATTGACGCTGGGCGTGAACCTTGACGACGGTGTCCTTGGAATTCTCATAAATCGTGGAGACTTCCTGATCGATGGTCTCCAACAACCCGGCTGCCAGGACCGCTGTCGTATTGGCGAGAACGAGAAACGCGGCCCCAAACGCGACCCGCCGCCTAGAAATGGACGCTCGGTACGTCATAACTGGCCGGTGTGACAGAAATGCGATCCAGTACGTAGCGAGGCGCTGAGGAATCCGCGCGCGCCGAAGTGGGAACCAAAACCACACCGCTCATTGACGAAGATTGGTAATCCGCCGAAGCGACTGGCGACAGGCCGGGGAGCGACGCTACGATCGTATTCGGCGTGGACTGTGGTGGGGGAAGCATCGCATCGGCATCGGCCAAAGACGAATTGGCAGTAACTGTCGGGTCAACAGCGACAACAGCGGGATCGCTCGCCTGACGCAGGCCCATCCAGGTTAGACCCACTACCGCCGCGACTCCCAGCGCGCTGGTAAAACTGTAACGCCACACCCGCATCGATTCCGCCGCCAGAAAATCATCCACACGCCCCAACACTCTTTCCCACCATCCGATCTGCCGCGCTTCCGTCAACAACCGGCCATGAAACTCGGAAAGGAAATTGTCGAAATACCCCGGCGCCGGTCGCTCATAGCGCTTGAGAGCAAGCAACCGCTGCAGGCGCCCGGTGCGTTGCTCCATGACCCGGCAGTCCGTGCAATCAGCAAGGTGCTGCCGCACCTGCGCGGCGGTCGCCGTCGCGAGCCGCTCGTGCGTGAGATCATCGAACAATTGTTGTACCTTCTGGCAATCCATGACGGTTTACAAATACTCGCTGAGCAATCCTTGCAACTGTTGCCGCGCATAAAAAAGCCGCGATCGCACGGTGCCTTCGGAGCACCCCATTACCTTCGCAATGTCAGCATGTGTCATGCCTTGAACGTCGTGCATAGTCACTACCGCTCTATGTGATTCAGACAGTTTTTGCAGCGCTTCGTTCAATTTTTCCTGAAGTTCGTTCAGGCCCACCTCGCGCCGCGGGGTGGCATGAGACTGCATCTCCACCAGATCCGGATCGCTCTGGATCGAACTGTCCAGGTCGTCGAGGCTGTACTGGTTGCGGTTCTTGCGTCGCTTGACGAAGTTGATCGTGCGGTTCACGGCAATGCGATAGACCCACGTGTAGAAACTCGATTGGCCGCGAAAACTCTGGAGGCTCTTGTAAGCTTTGATGAACGTATCCTGCACAAGGTCGTTGGCGTCCTCGTGGTTCGACGTCATGTGATAAACCGTGGCGTAGAGCCGTTCTTTGTAGCGCTCGACCAGAACATCGAAGGCGGCACCTTCGCCCTTCTGGCTGCGTCGCACGAGTGCCTCATCCTCTTCGTGTCGCAAATCAATTTCGCACTCCGCAGCAGGCGCGGGCGCGCTCGTCGGCCGCAGCGCGGTGCCGCTGAGTCCGAGTTTTTCTTTTAGTTTCATTGCGATCACAGCAAATGTCCCTTATGCCCTGGAGCCGTCGATGAACTATGCGGCGGCGGTTTCCTTTAGGAGCGACCGGCTTTGCCCCGAAAGATAATCAGTGAGGGCCGCTAATGCCCTTGTGTAAATGTTGGGTGGTAGCGCCGAGAGATTGCTCCGCGCGCGGGAGATGTAGGTGTCAATCGTTGCGAGTGATTCCCCCACGACGCCATTGCCCAACACAAGCCGCAGCAAATGCTGTTGCTCGTCCTGAGCGTTGCGAAGAATCATCGCCCCCAGTTCCTGGCGGCTTTCGGAATCGACGTGCTGTAACAACAGGAGGAATGGGAGTGTTAGCTTTCCCTTTTTCATGTCTGTTCCGAGGGATTTTCCCGCCTGTCGTTCCTGGCCAAAAATATCCACACAATCATCATAAATCTGGTACGCGATCCCTAGATTGGTGCCGAATTCATTCATACGTTTGACGATGTTGGGAGGTGCACCGTTCAAAAAGGCGCCCAATTCACAACTAACCGCAAAAAGAGCTCCGGTCTTCATGTTTATGATGTCCAGATACTGCTCGAGAGTCAAACCAAGGTCGAAACGGCGTTGAGTCTGAACAATTTCGCCCGAACAAACCGTATTGGTCGCCTCGCTGACCCTGCGGCAAACCTCTGTAGTTGGGTAACTTGCAGCAAGCCGCAGTGCGTGCGCAAATAAGCAGTCGCCAAGCAAAACACTTATCTCGTTGCCCCACCGAGAGTTAGACGTAGGAAGTCGGTGCCTCAGGTCAGCTTCGTCCAAAATATCATCATGCACCAACGTAGCAACATGGATGAGCTCTACGATGACTGCCAAGGTAATATGCTCTTCAGTAACCCCCCCGGTCGTACCCCCCGCCAGTAGCGCCAAACTCGGGCGCAGGCGCTTGGCTGTGCCCCCCAAAATGTATTGGATATGCTCGCCAAGGCGCGGGTCAAAACCGCCGATCTGATTCGCGAGCGCGATTTCCACTCGAGGCAATTCAACGGCAATCGGTTCCAACAATTCCAACAGATTGCCGCCAGAACGCGCCGTAAGTGGAACACCTGCGCTCAATGTCGACCCCAGCATAGTGTTCTTACTCTACGGGCCACCCGAAAGGGTGTCAACCCCGAAGCCCCGTATTACCGTCGTAGTTCCCTCTTGACCACTTCGCAGCCAGAGTCAAAGATACAGGGCGTCAGGTCTGTAGTAGGCACTGCAATTGGGATCAGTCTGTCAGTTTATTCATCATGTTACGTATCGCTCTATTGATGACCGTCCTTTTGCTCGCCGGCTGTGCGCGGAATCCTGAGCAGGTTACCCTGGCTCAGGCCAATAAGCTGCTGGACGAAGGTCACGTTCGCGCTGCCGCGGACACTGTCGAGGCCTATCTCCGGGAACATCCTGACTCGGCAGCCTTCTTGCGCATGCGTGTTGTGGTGTTGCTCCGGGCCGAGAAGCCCGATTTGGCGGCCATCGCGTTGCAGCAGGTCCCCGCCGGCAAGTCGCTCACCATTGAGCTACTTCGTCATCGCGACCGCATAGTCCGTGTGAACGCAGCGAAGCTCGTCGCCGATCAGCCCAAGGCGAGCGACTTTCGCGAGATTGTCCGCGCCCTGGAAGACCCCGATCCCGACATACGGCATGATTGTGCGCGCGCTTTGGGGCGTCTTGGCAACCCCGCGGCGCTCAAACCGCTGTTTCGATTATTGTCTGACGACAATTGGTTCGTGCGCGCCGAAGCGGCCACTGCCCTCGGCAAGATTGGGGACGCGCGGGCAATCGGTTGGTTGGTTCAATTGCTCCCGGACCCGGACGGCTATGTGCAATATAGCGCAATTGGCGCCCTGTACGATCTGGCCACCGAATCGTCTCGTCCCTTGCTCTTGCGCGTTCTCGCGTCAGCAGGACCACCACAGCAATTCGGGATCGCGGTTGCACTGGCCAGGCTCCACGACCCGGCGGCATTGGCGCCGCTAACCAGCGCGCTCAAGTTCAACGACGCCGAAGTCCGACGCCGCGCTGTGGAAGCGCTCGGCGAATGCGGCCTCGCCGAGGGCACGAATGCGTTGGCCCTCTTCCTCGTGGATCCAGAGCCGTCTGTGAGAGACAAGGCGCAGGCGGCCATTGAGCGGATTCAGGCGCGGAATAAGCGGTAGCCAGGCTTGCGACAGATCCTGTGCACATGCGTGGCGGCGTCCCGTCTACCCATACGCTTCCCACTGCATGAGCCTGATGCCTTAAGTCTGCGGTGTGAGAGTCTTACTGAACTTGATGATCTCGTTCAGTTGATCGCGGAAATCTTCGATTCCTGTCAGGGGGATGATGATGGCGTCACGGCGACCATTAACCTCCTCGATGATTCTCAAGAAACGGCCCCGCGGGTTCTCTCTCAGGTCAAACGTGAAGTGCTTCCGTTCAACTCTGATATTATGATTCTGTAACTGCGTGTCCACAACTGAAGCCCCTCCCGACCGTGGCTGTGTCACCGTTCGCATGATGTTATCGTTACCTGCCCCCCTGCCATCCTGCTAAACTTCGCTGAACTTGTAGCACAGACTTCAAAATAACGTCAACACATCAATGTTTCATGTGAAAAACCACCATTTTCAGCTCGGTCATTTCTTCAACCGCGTACCGTGGACCTTCCTTCCCGAAGCCACTATTTTTCAGGCCGCCATAGGGCATCAGGTCCGCGCGCCACTGCGGTCCCCAATTGATATGGATGTTACCCGTTTCCAGCTCGCGGGCAAACTTCATCGCGGTGTCGAGGCTCTCCGTGAACACACCCGCGGCAAGGCCAAAACGGCTGTCGTTGGCGAGTGCCAGCGCCTCGTCGGCATCATGGAACGGCGTAAAGGCAACCGCCGGACCAAATAGCTCCTCACAGGAAATCCGCATCGCAGGCTTCACGTCGGCGACAATTGTCGGCGTGTAAATCGCCCCGCGTCGTACGCCTCCCGTGACCACGCGTCCACCCCCCTTTACGGCCTCCTGTATCCATTGCTCGACGCGAATCGCCTCCTGTTCGCGAATCATCGGCCCCACCTTCGTCTTTTCATCCAGCGGGTTGCCCGTTGTCAGCGCCTCGACTTTCGATTTTGTCGCGACCAACAAATCTTCGTAGATCGCTTGCTGCGCAATCACACGCTGCGTCGAGATGCAGACTTGTCCCGCATTTGAATAACCGGTCGCCGCGACCGCTTCCGCCACCTTGTCCAAATCCGCATCGGGCATCACGATGATCGGCGAGTTGCTGCCCAATTCCATTGTCACCTTCTTGATGCCGGCGTTCCGGCAGATCCGTTCACCAATCGGCACGCTGCCAGTGAAGGAGATTTTGCGGACCCGGTGGTCGCGGCAGAGCGCATCACCAAGTTCACCGCCAGGCCCCGTCAAACACGAGATTGCTTCGGGTGGCAGCCCGCATTCCAAAAGCAGTTCTGTCAACTTCAGCGCCGAAAGCGGTGTGTTCGATGGCGGTTTGATAATTACCGCGTTGCCCGCCGCGATGGCCGGCCCCACTTTATGCACCACAAGATTCAACGGAAAGTTGAACGGGCTGATCGCCACCACCACTCCGCACGGCACCCGCAAGGTAAAACCCATCTTGCCTGCCCCGCCGGGTGACGCGTCCAGTGGCACCGTTTCCCCGTGGATCCGTCGCGCTTCTTCGGCGGACAGTGTCAATGTCTCCACCGCGCGGCCCACCTCGAATCGGCTCTCGGCAATGGCCTTCCCTTCCTCCAGCGTAATGGTGCGAGCGAATTCTTCCGCTCGGGCTTCGAGTTTCTCGGCCGTCTTCTTCAGAACCTGATAGCGCTCCCACGCCGTAAGCTTCGCCATGATCTTCGCCCCGCGCACCGCCGCCGCGAGCGCCGCCTCAATGTCACCGGCGCTGGCATGCGGCACAGTATCGACCACCGAACTGTCGTACGGATTCAACACTTCAATCCTTTCGCTCGTCTCAACCCACTGGCCACCCACGCACATTTTCATGGTTTGCTCTCCTTCACGACGATCTTCATTCCGCGCTCGCCCAGTTCTTGAAAAAACGGTTCGATAGGCACCGCCACTTCCGGTGGCAAGACTCCGCGCTGCGTAATCACCCCCGTCGCAATCATCTGCGCAATGATCGAGGGCGGGCATCCCGTGTCAACATCGCCCGCGCTCGCGTGCCAGCGCCGATTCGCTCTCGCGCGGCAGTCCATTGTGACTGTCTTTTTGTCCCCGCGAACAATCACACGGGACACCTCGTAGTCGTTCGGGTTGCCGCGTGGTGTCGGTAGCTTGGCGAAATCCCGTGCCGTCCAGCCCGCTTTCAGTCGTTTAACCACTTCACGCACGAATCTGCGATCAAAACCTACTTTAAAATCGCATTCCCGCAAACCCTTCGTCCGAAAAGTCAGTGGAATCGTCGCGATCTCGCTGTGTCGCGTCAACACCACCCACTGCGGGCCTACCGGCCTTGAAAAATCGACTTGTTCCCAACCCGTGCGGGGCTTCACTTGCTGGAATTTGCCACCCGTGAACACCCATGGCTTGAGGGTCAATTCCTCTACAATCGTCTTCGCGGAATAGGGAAAAAAGAAATCGGCGGGTTTAGTGTTCAAATCCCTCGCGCCAACTCGAATCCGCACCGACTCGATATGGTTGAACCGGTCAGCAGCCGCCCGCGTCATGACATTGGTGATGCCCGGGGCGCAGCCCCCGCCAAGAATCGCAGTCAGTCCCGCACACTTGAATTGGCTGTTGAGTTTCAATTGCCGACGCGTCCAGTGAAATAATCCGCCCAGATCAATGTAGTGAACTTTCGCTGCCAGTGCCGCCTGCATGACCCTCAGGTTGAAGTCGTGCTGTGTGCAGTTGATGACTACCGCGTGACCCTGAAAGAGTTTCGCAAGCTGACTGGAGTGACTGGCATCCGCAAATGCTGCCATAACGCGACGCCCCCGAAATGAACGCGCGTAAGCGCGCGCCCCGGCATCGTTGTAGTCTGCAATCAGGATGCCGTTTCGCGAATGCGACTCGAACAGGTCACGCACCACCACCCGTCCAATCGCACCCACGCCACCAAGAACTACAAAACTGCGCTCAATTCTCGGTGTCATGCCGGGTGAAGTGAAGCGCCTCAATACCACCCAATCGGCGTTTCGTTCAGGTTGATGTGGACCTGTTTCGTCTCGAGGAATTCATCCATCCCGTGCAATGACAACTCACGGCCCTGGCCGCTGGCTTTGTAGCCGCCCCACGGGGACTCGACGTAACACGGTTGCATGGTGTTGACCCAGACGACACCGGCGCGGAGATTCTTCACGACGCGCAGGCACTTGAAGATGTCGCGGGACCACACGGCGGCGGCAAGACCGTAGGGCGTGTCGTTGGCGATCCTCAGCGCGTCGGCCTCGTCCTTAAAAGGGATGCACGCCACGACGGGGCCGAAAATCTCCTCGCGAGCGATACGGCTGGTGTTGTCGGTCTCAAAAATCGTCGGTTCGATGTAGTAACCCTTCTTGAAATTCTTCGGACGATTGCCGCCAGCAAGAAGCTTCGCCTCCTTCTTCCCAATCTCAATGTAGCTTGTGACTTTTTCGAGGTGCTCTTCGCTCACCAGCGGCCCCATTTTCGTCTCACGCCTGCGCGGGTCTCCCAGCTTGACGCGTTTGGTCTTCTCCTTCATGCGGTCCATGAATTTCTTAAAGATGTCCTGCTGCACAAGCACGCGCGATCCCGCACTGCATACTTCCCCCTGGTTGATGAAGACGCCAAACAACGCACCATCGGTGGCGGCATTGATATCAGCGTCCGCGAAAAAGATGTTGGGTGATTTGCCACCGAGTTCGAGCGAAACTTTTTTCAAGTGCGTGCTGCCTATGCTCCGCAGGATCGCCTTGCCCGTGTCGGCCCCACCGGTGAAGGCGACCTTGTCCACGTGCCCGGATTCGACGAGCGCCCGGCCTGCCACGACGTCACCGGTCACGACGTTGAAAACGCCCGCCGGCAATTCCGGGATGTGCTTCTGCACCAGCTTCGCGAATTCGAGCGCCGTGAGCGGCGTTTGCTCGGCCGGCTTGAGAACCACTGCGCAACCCGCCGCTAGCGCCGGCCCAAGTTTCCACGCGGCCATCATCAGCGGATAATTCCAGGGAATAATGAGCGCGGCGACGCCGACGGCTTCGCGCAAGGTGAAATTCAGCGCGTTGTCGGGGACGGCGAGCGTTTCCCCGTGAATTTTCGTCGCCAAGCCGCCGAAATACTCAAAGCACGTGGCGACGTCGTTCATGTCGAATTCGCTTTCGACGATGGGCTTGCCGGAATTCAACGTCTCCAATTCGGCAAGCATCGCGGCGTTCTTGCGGACGAGTTCGGCCATCTTGAACAAGACGCGGCCACGGGCCATCGCCTGGGAGGAATCGCGCCAGTTCGTGGTATCGAACGCCGCGCGCGCGGCCTGTACCGCACGATCCACGTCCGCTTTGCTCGCCTCCGTGACGACTGCGAAAGGCTCGCCAGTAGCGGGATTGAAAACCTCACGAGTGCCGGCCCCATTCACCCATTCATTATTGACGTAATTCTTGTAAGTCTTCATCGCGTTCCCTCCCATCAAGCTATATCAGGTTTTAGGAACGGACAAGCAAGGCGGAAAGAGTTGGCCCGACCGAAGGGCCGGCCGCCATTTTTAAAAAACATTCTATCGAGTGGCAGCCAGCAGTCCGGATTTGTCCGCTAAATCGGTGGGAGCGGCATCGACCACCATTGCATTCCCGGCTGTTACCTCGCGCCAGTACACCAATTCCAGGCGCCCGTCGAAATGCTCGACCAGCGCAGTGCTGCTCTCCACCCAGTCACCGGTGTTGTAGTAATTCACGCCGCGAATTTGCCGCACCGCCGGCGTGTGAATGTGCCCGCAGACAATGCCATCGACGTGATGCAACTCGGCGTAGTGGGCCACGGCCTCTTCAAACCGGCTGATTGAGCTGACGACCTTCTTCACGCTTTGTTTCACGTACGCGCTCAACGACCAAAAGCCGAAACCAAACAAGCGGCGCACCAGGTTCAATGGCCGGTTCAGCCGCAGCAACAAGGTGTAGCCGGCGTCCCCCAGATGGGCCATCCACCTCGCATGCACGGTGACCGAATCGAACTCATGTCCATGCAAGACCAGCAGCCGTGTGCCGTCCACGGTCGTGTGCACGTGTTGTTCCTTCACGACAATGTTGCCATAGACCCCGAGGAAATTGAGGCAAAACTCGTCGTGATTGCCGGGAATAATCACGATCGCCGTGCCTTTGCGCGCTTTGCGAAGGAATTTCTGGATCACGTCGTTGTGCGACTGGGGCCAGTAACGCTCGTGGCGCAGTCGCCAGATGTCGATGATATCCCCCACCAAATACACCGTTTCGAACTCGTTGTGCTTGAGAAAATCCAGCACACCCGTGGCATCACTGCCGCGAGTGCCCAAGTGCAGATCGGACATCCAGACAGTTCGGTATTCCATTGTAGTTCTACCATGCCGACCATCGATGGCGAATCGGTAACCGGTGTGTTACAGGAGCGAAACGAAACCGTTCTATCAGGTGGCCCAGCCACGCGAACGCGCCACTGCTTCCTTCCATTTCGCGTACAAACTCTCGCGCAACGGTGCGGCCATCGCCGGTTGAAACACACGCTCGACACGGCGATGGGACAGGAAATCGGACGGACTCGACCACACCCCGGCGTGAAGTCCCGCCAAACCGGCCGCTCCCAACGCGGTCGTTTCAATCACCGCAGGCCGTTCGACGGGTACGCCCAGGATATCCGCCTGGAATTGCATCAAGAAATTGTTGGCACAAGCGCCGCCGTCCACTTGCAACCTGCTTAGCGGCGTGCCCAGTTCCGTGCACATCGTGTCCACGAGGTCCCGCGTTTGGTAGGCAATGGCCTCCAACGTGGCACGGGCCAGATGCGCCCGGGTGGTCGCACGGGTGAGACCAAGGATCGCGCCCCGTGCGGCGGCGTCCCAATACGGCGCACCGAGTCCCGTCAACGCCGGAACAAAGTACACGCCATCGTTGGAGGAGAGACTTCCCGCCAGCGATTCTGTCTCGTGAGAGGCTGTGATGATTTGCAATTGATCGCGCAGCCATTGAATGGCCGCACCGCCGACGAAGACGCTGCCTTCCAACGCGTAATCAACCCGGTCGCCGACCTGCCAGGCAATCGTGGAGAGCAAATGTTTTGAAACACGGGGCGTCACCCCTGTGTTCATCATCAGGAACAAGCCCGTGCCATAGGTGTTCTTGATGATGCCCGGCTCATAGCAGCCCTGCGCAAACATCGCGCCTTGTTGATCGCCCACGACACCGCAAATCGGGGCGGAAAATCCGAACAAGTCCGGATCCAGCCTGCCGAACTCGCCGGAACTTGCACGCACTTCGGGCAGGGTCTCTCGGGATACTCCAAAGCACTTCAGCAGCTCGTCGTCCCAGCGGCGCTCCTGGAGGTTGAAGAGCATCGTGCGCGAAGCGTTGCTCACATCCGTAGCGTGGATCCGACCACCAGTGAGCTTCGACAGAATCCACGAATCAATTGTCCCAAAAACCCCGCTGCGCGTAGCCGGCACATTCTGCAGCAGCCATTGAATTTTTGTCGCCGAGAAATACGGGTCACAAACCAGTCCGGTGCGTTGGCGAATTTCCTTCTCAAAGCCCTGGTTTTTAATCTCTGCGCAACGAGCACTGGTACGACGGTCCTGCCAGACGATGGCATTGTGCAAGGGTCGCCCGGTTTTCGGGTCCCACGAAACGACGGTTTCCCGCTGGTTCGTAACCCCTACCGCAATAATCTCCCCGGTGTCCACCTGGGCGACCGCCTCCGCGATCACGGTGCGCGTGCTCTCCCAGATCTCCGCGGGATCGTGTTCGACCCAACCAGATTGCGGAAAGAGCTGCCGAAATTCCCGGTAGCTTTTCGCCACCACGCGTGTTTCTTGGTCGAAGACGATGGCGCGGTTGCCCGTGGTACCCAGATCAAGGGCCAGTATCAACATGCGTCAGTCCGCCCGCCGGTTGTACTTCGCGTAGGGATACCAGTACGGCTTGAGTTCCTGTTTGTAATCGAGATGTACATGCTTTGTTTCGCGGAACTCGTCAATGCCTTCTTCGCCCAGTTCGCGCGAGTGGCCAGTCTGGCGCATCCCGCCGAACGGGCCGGCATCGTTATCAGTCAGCGGGTCGTTGATCCAGAACGTGCCGGCGGTGATCCGCTCCATCGCCGCCATCGCCCATTCCATGTTGTTCGTGTAAATGTTCGCGCCGAGACCGTACGCGCTGTCATTGGCCAACTCGATGGCATGGTCGATTCCCTTGACGCGCATGATCGGCAGAATCGGCCCGAAAGTCTCGGTATGAATCAGCCGCATCTTCTGTTTTACGTTCACCATGACGGTTGGCTCGTAGAAAAACCCTTTCTTGAACTTCGGCGAGCGGCGTCCGCCGCAAAGAACCTTCGCGCCATCACGCGCCGCGTCTTTCACGCGCGAATCGACATCCGCCAATTGCTTTCGGTTGATCAGTGGGCCAATGTCCGTGTTGGGATCGAGTCCATTTCCCATCCGCAGCGATTTCGTGTGTTTGACAACGCGTTGAATGAATTTGTCCGCAATATCATCGAATACGTAGATGCGCTTGGCGCTGGTACAAACCTGGCCCGTGTTGAGGAAGGCGGCCCAACAACAGGCGCGGCTCGCAATCTCCAGGTCGGCGTCGCTGCAAACAATAAACGGATCGTTGCCGCCGAGTTCACCGTGGAACTTCTTCACCTGCGCCGCGCAAAGTTGGCCAACGTGCTTGCCCGTTTCCACGGAGCCTGTCAGCGCAATCAAGTCCGTGCCGGGATGCTTCACCAGCGCCTCGCCGATTTCCTCGCCGAAACCCGTCACGATATTGACGACGCCCTTCGGAAGATGCGCACCAAAAATGTCGGCAATATCCAGGGTCGAGAGCGGCGTTTCCTCGCTGGGCTTAATGATAACCGTGTTGCCGGCCATCAACGCGGGCGCAACCTTCCACACCATCAGCAGCAGCGGATAGTTCCACGGAATGATGCCAACCACCACTCCGTACGGCTCCTTGATTGTAAAGTTGACCTGATGATGGGCGACCGGCGGGAGTGAACTGCCGCGCGAGTTGCGTCCAATCTCGGCGTAGTAATCAAAACACGCCGCCACCCACTCCACCTCATCGCGGTTTTCACAGAAGGGTTTGCCACCCTCCTCTGTCATGACGGTTGCAAGTTCCTTGTGCCGCGTCCGTAGATCGCGGGCGATGGCGTGAAGCCGTTGAGCCTTTTCGACAGCGGGCATCCAGCGCCATGTTTTGAAGGCCTCACGCGCGGCTTGAACTGCCCGATCGGCATCCGCGGCGGTGCCGCGCGGAATATGGTCGATAACTTCTTCAGTGGCGGGATTGACGACGGAGATGCGATCGCGGTTGGATTTGAGCCATTGGCCTCCGACCCACTGGTGTCTCATCACCTAATCTCCTTTGCCGTCTTTGCCGTCCTTCGATTCCTTGACGTCCTTGTCCTTGGGTGCCTTCTCCCGGACTTCCTTCTCGAGTTGCTTCTCAATCTGCTTCAACGCGTCAGCCAACTTGTCGAGCATCTCGTCGAGAAGCGCGTAGCTGATGTTGAGCGCGGGCTCAATACGAAGGGTGCGGGCGCTGAGCAGTGTCCCCGCCACGAGCACGCCGCGCTTGAACAGGGCCGCAGCCACGCGGTAGCCAATAAAGCGATCCGTGAACTCCATCCCAATGAGCAGTCCTTTGCCCTGCACCCGTTTGAGAATGTCGGGGTATAACGCCTGGAGCGAACCCAGGCGTTTGATAAGGTACTTGCCCTTTTCGGCGGCCTGCTGCGCGAGGTCCTCTTCAAGCAAGACATTGATCGCGGCGATGCCCGCGGCGCAGGCAAGCGGATTGCCGCCGAAGGTGGAGCTGTGCAGAAATGGATTATCCTCAAGCACCTTCCAGATTTTCGGCGTGCTCATAAACGCGCTGAGCGGCATCACGCCGCCCCCGAGCGCTTTCCCGAGGCAGAGGATGTCCGGCACCACGTTCCAGTGCTCACAGGCGAACACCCGACCCGTCCGCCCCATGCCGGTCTGCACCTCGTCAAGGATCAGCAGGACACCGAACTCATCGCAGAGTTGCCGCACGCGCGGCAGATAATCGTCCGGCGGTACCACCGCACCCGCCTCGCCCTGGACGGGTTCCAGGATGATCGCGGCGATGTCTTCACCTAGATCCGTAAGCTTCTTGAGTTCACGTTCGAGATCTTTAATGTCGCCGTAGTCCACGAAATAGACGTCAGACAACAGCGGTTGGAACGGTTTGCGGTACACGGCGCGGCCCATCACAGACAGCGAGCCCATCGATTTGCCGTGGAAACCGCCCGTGGTGGAGATGAACCCCGCCTTTTTCGTGTAAAGCCGCGCCAGCTTCAGCGCGCCCTCAACTGCATCGGTCCCGTTGCTGATAAAAAAACATTCCTGCAGGTCGCCCGGCGCAAGTTCGCCCAACAACTCAGCTAGAAAACCACGCAAAGGGTCGAGCAATTCCTGGGAAGAAAGCGGCATTCGTTCAAGTTGCGCTTTGACCGCCGCGATAATTTTCGGGTGGCGAATCCCCATGTTGTAAACGCCGAAGCCACCGAGGCAATCGATGAACTTGCGGCCCATGATGTCCTCGATGATGGATCCCTGCCCCGTCCATTCGATGGCAGCAAAGTCCTCGGCTTCCGCGACAGACTTGCGATAATGGAGAAACCCACGATTAAAGTAGTCGTCGAAATTCTCCAGCGTATGGGTAATGATGCGGTTTTTGTCTTCAGGATCGAGTTTTTTCCCGCTGCTAACGGTTTCCAGATAGTCTGCGGACTTGCGCCGGATCTCCTCAAGTTTGGGAGCCTTCGGCGTCTCGCGAGACGCTTGGATCGGAGGAGACGCAACCACTGCCGCCTCCCGCGACTGCGTCGCCTCTGGAATTTTCTCGTCCATAACGGTCTTCCTACCCTGCGGGCTTAGTATAACATACCACAAGGAGTGCACGCGGGCTCGCGGCTTGGCACAAGCATCACCAACACAGATGGTTACACATTATCCAAGGGCATGCCAAGCCCGAATTCTACCTTATCACCCACCGCGAGCCTGCCGGGCCTCACAACAAAGCAATTCAGAGCCAGCGACCCACCGAATTCGCGCCGAATCTTCCGCAGTACGTCCACATCCTGTACCAGCGTGTCGGGATCAAACGTCGTCATGATGCAGCGCTCGCGCAAATCCTGAATTCCGATGATTACTTCACTTGCGCGTAACGTCTTCCCTTCCCATCGCCGTTCGTCGAGCCCATTCACTCCGCTAATGACGATGTTGGGACGCAATCGCCGTCGATCATAACCGAACGCCGCGATCGCGCCGTCGGTTGCCACCAACAATGGCAGGACGTCGAATCGTTCGACTCCTTCGTACCGCACGAGCCTCGCGTCCGACCCTGCCGCGTCACGCACATCTACATCCCGCCACGGCTTCCCGTCCACGAGCGGCTCGCCGTCAGCACCCAACGTTGCATGATAACCGAGTAGCTTTGGCTCCGTACGCGAAGTTACTGTACCCCCGGCTGCATTGATGACCTGCACGACCCGGTCACCAACGATGCCGGTCTCGCGAACGTCCGCGACCTGGAGCGGTTCGCCGGCCATGGACTTGACCGGGTAACGCCAGAGTTCAGCAATCAACATTGTCAGCCTCTCATCGTATCACCACGACCCTGAGATGCCGAACCGAGGGCCGCAGGTTCACAATACTGGTTACATAGACTACAGTTGGTTCGTGAGCGAATTCCTGACAATCACCTGTCCTCATTGCGGGGAGGATTTCGAGGTTTCGTTCGACCCGGACGAAGGTGGTTCTGAGTTTATCATCGACTGCGAAATCTGCTGCCGGCCAATGACCGTTGCTGTGCGCGTACGCTCCGGAGAAGTGGATTCCGTCCAAGTTCACGCCGCCTGATTTTGACAGACGAATTCCACGTGGTACTGTCGTGGAGATGACCGCGGGTAAATCCATTCATGGGCGCGGGGCGGCGGAGAATCCCGCCAATCGCTTCGAGCACACCGCGTACGAGCGCGACGAAGAGTGGGACCAACCGGACGATCCCGCGCCGAAGACGCAGTTTTATCGGGATGTCAGCGTCTCCATCATCACGCACAACACCAGCCCCGACCTCGGTTTCGATGCGAGCATCAATCCCTACCGTGGGTGCGAACACGGCTGCGTCTACTGCTACGCCCGGCCCTATCATGAGTATCTCGGTTTTTCGGCTGGGCTCGACTTCGAGACAAAGATCGTCGTTAAGGAGAACGCGCCGGAGTTATTACGCAGTGAACTGTCGGCGCCGAAGTGGAAACCGCAAGTGTTGTCCATGAGCGGCGTCACGGATTGCTATCAACCCATCGAACGACGGCTGCAGGTCACCCGCATGTGTTTGCAGGTGCTCGCTGAATTTCGCAACCCCGTTGCGATCGTCACCAAAAATCTCCTGGTCACGCGCGACATCGACTTACTGGCCGATCTGGCACGCGACAACGCCGCCGCCGTGTTTCTCTCCGTCACCACACTGGATGCCAACCTGGCCCGCATCATGGAACCGCGCACCGCCCAGCCCGCCGCGCGTTTACGCGCGATCCGGGAGTTAACAAAAGCCGGCATCCCCGTGGGAGTGATGGTGGCACCAGTGATTCCCGGGCTTACCGACCACGAGATGCCCGCCATCCTCAAGGCGGCAGGTGAAGCAGGCGCGCGATTTGCCGGCATGGTGCCGATCCGCCTGCCGTACGGCGTAGCTGACTTGTTCCAGCAATGGCTGGAGCGCCATATGCCCGAACGCAAAGAGAAAGTGCTCGCGCAAATTCGCGCGATCCGCGATGGGAAATTGAACGATCCCGATTTCGGCTCGCGCATGCGGGGGAAAGGAATTGTCGCCGAACAAATGGCGAAAATGTTTGCGGTCGCCTGCCGCCGGGCCGGTATTCTCGAACATGGGCCGCAGCTTTCGACCGCCGCGTTTCGTCGCCCTTTGGGCGCGCAGATGGAATTGCTCTGACAGGTTTGTTGCCGATTCTCTGCCTCCACGTCACAATCCCGTCGTCTGTTTGTGACAATCGCCGCCCATTCTGCGTGCATGAAGAAATGGGGTGGCCTTCTTCCAATCTTTCTTGGCGTGTGGTGCGCCGTGATCCCGGCTAGTACGCGGGCGGCGGCCGCGAAAAACCTTGGTCTTGTCGGAACCACGGAAGTCCTGCCCGACGCCGTTGACAAGAATGGGGAGACGATGGGCGGGTTCTTCTCGGGAATGTGTTGGGATCCGGCCTCGCAAACCCTCTACGGCCTCGCGGACCGGGGTCCTTCGAACGGCGAGGTGGATTATCGACCCCGCGTGCAGTTGTTCCAGTTAACCATCGATCTATCGAAGACCAACCTGCACAACATCGCACTCACGAACACAGCCACGGTACTGTTGCGGGATGATGCCGGCGAGTTTTTCTCAGGCGCGGACGCAAACGACATCGCCTGGACAAATTTCCCCCGCGTGGCCAACGGCCCACGCTCTCTCGACGCCGAGGGAATCGTACACGCACCCGATGGCACATTTTACATCAGCGAGGAGTATGGCCCCTTTGTTTACCAGTTCGGTCCCGATTTCAAAATGCTGCGCGCCATCGTGCCGCCCGCGCATATTCTCCCCAAGTCCGGTGCGGCTGCCGAACGGAAGATCAACTATACGGCGACTCGACAGCCGGATTCGGGGCGGGAGAAGAACCACGGGTTTGAAGGAGTCGGTCTTTCGCCTGATGGTACGACACTGTTTGCCCTGCTGCAAAGCCCGTGCGTACAAGACGGCCTGCGCGATGGGAAACGGGACAAAGCCAGCCGCAATACACGGCTACTGACCTGGGACATTCGTGCGCCTGCCGAACCGAAACTTACCGGCGAATACATTTATCAACTCGATCTTCTGGAAGGCGCAAAGCGCGCCGCCTCTCAGAGCGAAATCCTTGTCATCAATCCGGATACCTTGCTCGTCTTGGAGCGGGATGACCGCGGCCTGGGCACCGGCAAGGAAAAGCAAATCTGCCGCATCTATTGCGCCTCATTGAAACGAGCGACCAACCTCCAGTTAATTCCCGGACGACCTTACAGCCGAGAAGCCGGTGACCCAAAGGGGATTCCTCTTACCGGAACACGACTCCCACCCGACATCACGCCCATCTCGAAAACGTTGTTCGTGGACATTCTCAATCGCGAGGAGTTGGCGAAGGCGGGGTACACCGATTTGCGACTTTTTCCAGAAAAGTGGGAAGGTCTCTCCATCGTTGAACACCCTTCGCTTCCGCCGCATCAATACCTGTTGTTGGTCGGCGTGGACAACGATTTCAAAACCCGCCACGGTTTTTTCAAGACCACCACGCATGAGGACGGCATTCGCATTCCGGTGGTTGCTTCAGTGGAAGAAGAAGTGCCAACGCTGGTGTTTGCATACCGGGTCGAATTGCCCGACTACGAAGCACAACGCCGGCCAAACTCCACCGCTTCCCGATGAAAGGCACCTACATGCAATCGACACGGAAAGATATTTTGACGGACGGCTTCACGCTGATCGAACTACTGGTGGTCATTGCCATCATTGGCATTCTGGCGGGCATGCTATTGCCCACCTTAAGCAAGGCCCGCGCGCAGGGCCAGGCAGCCAGTTGTGTCAGTTCATTGCGTCAATGGGGGCTGGCTTGCACGATGTACATGGATGACAACAACGAACTTATCCCTCTGGACACAGAGTCAGGCGGGTCGGACACCCCAACGTGGGGGCAGGTCACAGGCGCGGCATCCACATCCACCTGGTACAACGTGCTCATGCCGTATGTACAAAAGCCAACCGTGGCATCCTACCGGCCCACCCCGGGATCGCTCTACCAGGGCGGCACCATCCTACAGTGCCCGAGCGTAAAGTGGTCCGGTAGGGAAGCCTTCGCGGCTGGTCCCCGATTCAGTTACGCTTACAATTCAAAAATCATCGATAGCGGTCATCCCACCGTCCATCTCCGCGATCTGGAGAGTCCGCGCCAAGGGGCCAACGTCAATAATCGCCCCGTGAATTCCACGACTGTGGCGATGCTGATCGACACTCGCGCCAGCACGGCGGAACCCAGGGTCTTCCCGGCGGAGAGCGATGCCAAAGTGGGTAGCCCGCACTCGTACACGAAGCGCCTGTCGAACCGGCATTCGGGACGATTCAACGTTGTGTTCTTCGACGGCAGTGTGCGCTCGTACGATGCAACCTTGCTCATGGACTCGGTCGGCCAGAACATCAATACGTCGCCGGTCATTTGGAGTCCGTGGGATCCCGACGCGTCGTAAAGCTCGGTCGCAACCGTGATGGAGTTGCTCAATCGTAACCATGGCGTCCTTGGTTTGTCTCCCGGGCACGGTAAACATATCGGCGGCGAGTTTAACCGTAAACCCAAGCGAGAAAACTGGAGGATCGAGCGTGAGGAGATACTCATTATTTGGACTGGTGGGCGCACTGGCGTTGGCGCAGACCGGGGCCGCGCAGAGTTTCGTTGATTACACGGGCGGAATTTACAACCAGACCTTCGACAGCCTGCCGTTTTCCAACAATGTATCTGTATCGGAGGCCAACCCGGTCACGGTCAGCGGACAAACCTATTTTTTCAACAATGGCAGTCTCGATTTCGCCGCCGCGATTGATAGCACAGGCCCGACGAATTCCAGCACGGGCGGCCTCGGTCTTTCCAGCACCATGTCCGGTTGGTACGGCAGCGGGGCGATAACGACGCGGGTCGGAGCCCAGCTTGGTGACCAGACACAAGGCGGGATCATCAGCTTTGGCGGACTGGCCAGTGGCAATCGCGCTTTGGGATTGGAGAGCGCGAACGGCAGCGGCATTACGACCTTTGCGCTCAAACTCGTCAACGACACCGGCAGCAGCATCAGCGCCATCAACCTGAGTTTCGTCGGCGAACTGTGGCGTCAGGCCACCGCGAAGACCGTCAACTTCGGCTACGTGGTCGCGAACACGAGCGCCAGCCTCCCGACGAGCGGATCCACATCCCTTGGATCAATCTCGTTCACGGGCGGTTCGGCGGGTCCTGTGGACGGGACGTTGGGCGTCAATCAGACGAATATTAATTTGACCGCTGCGTCCATTTCCAATTGGGGCGACAATCAGGCACTTTGGTTGACTTGGCAAACCGCCACGGCCGCCGGCAGTTCGCAAGGCATCGCCATCGATAATCTCTCATTCAGCGCAGTTCCCGAACCATCGACGCTGGCCCTGGTCGGGCTGGGAGTCTTGGGAATGTTGAGCCTTCGGCGTCGCCAATAGTGGGCCGCAACGAGCCGAGCTTGGAAAATACAAATCATCGAAAAGGAAAACGACGTGAATAAGATTATTCGAAGAATTGTTGGAATTTCGTCATTGATGCTCGGAATGGGTGTGAGCGCGCAGGCCGCCCCGTTTACCGGGGGAAACCTTGTGATCTACCGCGTCGGCGATGGTGTAAGTCTGCTCTCCAGCACCGGCAGCGTGGTATTCCTGGATGAATACGCCACGAATGGGGCACTGGTGCAGTCGATTCAGTTGCCTGTCACGCAATCCGGTGGCAATTACCCATTCGTCTCCAGCGGGGTGGCGACCTCCGAGGGCGGACTTTCACTTTCGGCAGACGGACAGTACCTGTTGCTACAGGGCTACGCCACCAACCTCTCCTATAGCGGCACCTCGCTGGCAAGCTCTTTATCAACCATCGTGCCACGGGTTGTGGGTCGCGCGGATTTCAACGGCAATATCGACACTTCGACAATCCTCTCGAATTGGGCGACCGGCAATAATCCCCGCAGTGTCGTGAGTACGGACGGGATTAATATCTGGATTGGCGGTGCGGGCGCAGGCTTTGGCGCCGGTGTCGGCTACACCACCTTGGGCAGCAACAACTTCACGACGCTTAACGTTATCGCGGGCGGTGTCACAAACAAACCACTCAATGTCGCGCGGCTCGGCATTTTCGACGGTCAGCTTTACCTCAGCACCGTCAAGACAACCAACGGCATTTACGCCGTCGGTACTGGTTTACCGACCACCACCAATCAAGCCATTGTTGCGCTAAACGGCTCGCCCGGCAATGGCGTTTCCGGAAGCGGCACCGGCGGCCCGTTCAATTTCGTGTTCCTACCTCTGCAAAACGGAAGCACTCTTGACACGCTCTACTATGCCGAGGATGGCGAGAACAACGACGCGGCCGGTGTTTTCAAGTACTCCCTGGTTGGCACAAACTGGGTCTTTAACGGCGCCATGACGATAAACGATGTGAACCCCAAGGGCTTCGATGGATTGACCGGAGCCCTCGAAGTGTCCGGCAACGCTACCAGCGTCGTCTTGTATGCCACTTCCGGCGGCGCCACCACTGGCGGCGGTGGCTTCCTGTACGTCTTCACCGACACGGCCGGGTACAACGTCGCGCCTTCGGGTTCGCCAACCATCATTGCGGCCGCAGGCACAAACACGACTTTCCGCGGCATTGCATTCGCCCCGGTTGCCTTTCGCAATCTGTCGGTGGTCAAGGCGGGTAATGATATGAATATCGCGTGGTCCACCACGGGCGGAAAGAGGTATGCGCTCCAGGCGGTGACCGCGGGGCCGGATGGTCGTTATTCCACGAACGCTTTCACGGACGTCAGCCCCACGATCTTGTTGCCGGGCGGGACTCCGCAAACGAATTACGTTGATGTCGGTGGGGCGACCAATTTGCCGGCGCGTTACTATCGGGCCAGACAGCTCCCGTAGCGCGGGTTGGATTGGTTTCAGGAGCGCGACCGTTCAAATAGCGGGCCAACAATAACAAGCCTGCGTTCACGACTCGGTGGATCAATTGTCGGTCGCGCTCTTTCCTTTGCACAACGCTTTTTAAAACCGGGCGTGGCAGGCGATCTGCCCGTAGGGAGCATTGTGGCTCCGAAAGACGATGTCCGGAGCAAAGAAATCGAAACTGCGGTAGGGCATCAAGCCCGCTTCCGCTTCAATCGTAACGGTTGGTGCTATCTTCCACGAGCAGCCGGAACCGACGTGAACCTCCAGATAGTCCACGATGGCGTTGTCCAAATGTGGCTGGCCGCGCGGAGTGCCAAAATTCTGTCCCACCGCGAACGTTCCCGCCTGGATTTCCGCGCCGAGGTAGAGTTGGAGCTTGTCGTTCACGTCGTATTCCAGCCGCGGCTTTGGCAGCATGAAGTCCAGCGTCCATTCCTCGGAAAACTTCCAACGGACGCCGGCTGCCGGCAAAACGGGGTACTGCGTGCGCGCGTCAACTCTCAATCCCAACATCCACTGCAAATCGGGGCTGGCCAAATATACCCCGCCGATGACCAGCGGCGCGTCCACATCGCGGAACGTTATGTCCCGGAAATCGCTGTAAACGCCAGGTTGCACTTCCACGCGCATCAGCCATTCGTCCGCAAGCTGATAGTCGAACCCCAGCACCAGGCTCGCCTGTTGCAGAGCGCTGGGCAGGGGTGCATGGTCAGGCACACCGAAGGAGAAGCGTTGCCACTCGAACCCAACCCGCAACAGCAAATCTTTATTAAGCTGTGGGGAAACGACGTATTTAAGGTCGGCGCTGTGTTCGTCGACCGAACCGACATTCACGCCGCCGCCGCGCGTGCCCGTACCGCCGACGTAGGCATACTCGGCATCCAGTTCCTCGGAGATACTCATCGAATTGGCCCCCCGGACAGAGGCACTCGACAGTAGCAGGGCGAGGGCGGTGATCAGTCCTGGTTTCATCGCCTGGCCTTCGCCTCGTCTTGGAAACAGTGAATCTCCTTCTTGATGTCCTGGAGCATAAGCGCACCGTAAGCAATACGCTCGGTTCCCTTGGTGAAGGCGAGCATCGGCGCGGCAAAAAAGTCACCGCGCCACACAAGCGCCCCGGACTTCTTACCGACTTGCACCGGCCAGACTTCAAAAAGCGTGACCGAGGTGTAGTAGTTGCCGCTGACGTAGTACTCCATATCCACGAGTTGGAAATGATCACCAACCGCCAACTGATATATGGCCCCCAAAGTGATCGTCCCATGGTAGTCAGCGTCGAAAAGAGTCCAGTAGTAAAATGGGGTCAGCGAGGGTGTTGTCTCGCTTACCAACAACCCGGTTTTCTTCAGGATAGGCGAAAACTCATGGGCGATCTCGAGTTGTTCGCGCAACATGGTGCGTAACTGAAGGGCGGGCGAAACGGATTCTCCCGCCACGTCATAGGGTTCGCTTCCGTCCAGCCCTTTTTGCTGGAAAGCCGACGCGCGCCCCAAAAGGAGCGCGGCCATACATCCTGACACCTTCTGCGGATCAGATCGTTTCTGAACACAGCCAGCAAGTTCCTGGGCCTCGGCATGCGTCAGATTGAGGTCGGACCTGGCGGGGGTCGAAGCGATGATCTTATCTAGAAGCCAACGAACGGGCTTTTGGCTGGTCTTAAGATCCAGTCCCTGAAAATCCGCCAACTCACACGGCGTGTGGAGCGCATGAAACCCGAAAACCTTCAACTCGCCATGTGGTGAGGGGTCCCACGATTGCAATCGCTTCGTTGTTTCTTCCGCCGATAGCGGTACAAAAAAACAAGTTTGCGATGAAATCCCGTTGGGGAAATCCATCAACGAACCGCGCTCTGAAAGGACGTCCCCGCTTGACAGACGGGTGAGATCAACCTGCTGGAAATCGCTAAAGCCCTTGAGAGACTCGACCGGCCCTGGGTCCGCTGCCAAGGCAGCGACCGACAGGGCAAAGCAGAATCCGACTGTGAAGAAAACCGCCAACCACCTCATGCGCCCTAACGTCTCGTGCAAACAGACTATAAAATCAATGCAAATCTTGCTGGAGCGCAAAAACAAAAAATGGCTGCCAAATTCTCAGCGGCCATAATACCGATCCACCGCCGCTTCGATATCAGAGAGACAGGACACCACCGGCTGGATGGTCAGCGACAGCGATTCACCCAGTTTATCCACTGCCTCCATGTTCAACGGATTGGCGATGGCGACGGTCAGTTGATTCCCACGCTTGAAGATGGGAAGAACCATCCATTGACGGGCCAGATCGCGCGAAACCAACGCAAGAACATCCTGGGAAACTTCGTATTTATTCAGGTCCACTGTGTCGAGGCCGAATTGGCTCGCAAGGGATTTTGTAATGTCCATCTCCGTCAGCATCCCCGTCTCCAGCAGTATTTGCACGACGTCCTTCCCGGCAACCTTCGCCTGTTGCCTGGCCTGAGCCAGATCGGCACGTGAGATCAAGCCGACATCCGTCAGGATTTGAGCTATGGATTCATCCTCTGGGTACATTCGTATTCGTCCCCTTCCCTATCGGCTAATTATCGAAGGGCCCATGACCATGCGGCTCATACGGCATTTGTCGAAGAATCAAGGCAAGGCTTCAATTCGCTTCGTTCATCTGAATTGGAATTGTCAGAGTCGCGTCGTTTCTCAGGATGCTCAGGGTCGCCTTTTTGCCGGCAAATTGTAGAAGTTTCGCTTGAAAGTCCTGTGTAGATGAAATCTCAACATCGTCAATTCTAGTCAGGATGTCGCCAGGGAGAATGTTTGCGCGGAACGCCGGGGAGTCGTTCACGAGTATCGCAACGACTACCCCGGTATTCTTTTGAAGCTTCTCCCTCAGTTCGGGTGTGAGATTGATAAAGTAAGCTCCAAAGATCGGAGGCTTCCCTTTGCGCCAAAACCCAGCCGCATGTGTGTAACGCTGACGAGTAACAGGAACGACGGTTGTGGTGTATGTGCCTGTTGTGGGCGGCGGATTTTGCTGCATCGTCTGCACGGCCATTCGTCCAAAAACGTCACCCGCTTCGGCTTGGTATCCGTTGCCGTAAACGTTCACGTTTTGCGTGATCGTAGGCGCTGGTGTGCCGGGGTGGTATTGGGGAATAGCGGCATACCCTTGCTCTGAACCCTCGTACTTGGTGAAGTAAAGCACTACATCTGCTTTAACTTTCTTGGCTTGTTCTTCCAGCATCTGCTGGGTGACCGTCCAGCCGACGCACCAAAAGCCGGACTCACCGATTGGAAGGTAGCCGCTTTGAAACATATTCGTCGTATCGCGTAGAGGATCTGACGTAGCTATGATTTGTGTCTTGCCAGAGTAGGGCAAGCAACGGGAAGCAACGGTTGCTGAACGATCGAGGTAGAACTGGCTGAAGCGGTTCGTAGAGCAACCAGTGACGAGGACGCTTATAGCAGCCAAAAGCGTGATGCGGTTCATTGGCACTTCGCCTGTTGCGGCTTTCTCTAGAGGCCAGATTGACGCTCTTTGGCCGTAACTGCAAGCCTGAACGTGCTGCTGGATTCACCAGTCTTTATGCCGTTCGGAAGCAATTGTTCTTCAATAAGACGGCTGGGGTGGCGGAGGGCGTGAGGGACGATACAAGCTGGGGGTGTTGATCATGAAGTCGATCACTTTCTCGCTTACGCCGGCATCCTTCAAGTCCAAAATCTCAGCGGCGTCGAGGCGATAGACGCTGTGCGAGTTGCGAATCTGACTCAGGATGACCTCGTCGCTGACGCCCGATTTGGCGAGCATTTTGATGTCCGGCAAGCCCATCGGTTGGGTACGATACTGGGGAGGAGGTGGCGGTGGTGGTGGCCGGTGATGCGGTGTCTCGCAGCCGATTCCCATAAGCGTCACCCCGCCGGCCATCATCAATAAAATCAGCTTATTCATCGCGCAGTATTCCTTTGCTGGATCCCCTGTATTCCCAACTTCCATCACCCGTATTATAGGCCCGTTGTAGATGAAATCAAACACCTTCACCAAGCTCATCCTTATACCCGTCGCCATTTGAAGTAGTTGAAGTAATGTTACGACTTTGCTACGGTGCTGGGCAGCGTGAGTATGTAAACAAGCAATAACCAATCCCGGAGGATCATGTCCAGCATCAACCAAGTTGTTCAGCAGTTGCAGATTCAGCGCAAACGCACGGAGCAGGAACTTGAAAAGCTCAACCTTGCTCTCAAGGCACTTTCGTTCCTCGATGGAGGAACAACGGCTACCAGGTTGGTGACCCGTCGCAAGCCAAAGTTTTCGGCAGCCGCCCGCGAAAGAATCGCCGCGGCACAACGCGCTCGCTGGGCGAAGATCAAGGCAGCACAGAAGCGAAAGTAAGCCTTGCGTAAACAACGACGGTCGTTCCAGGCACCCCAACAGGTCTGAGTGACCGTTGGGGTGCTTTATTTTCAGGCGTGGCCTGATGGCGATTCAACAACGTCCGTACTAGCAGGGTTCTGACGATAGAAGCGTCTCAACTCCTCGTAAAGCTCGGGATGTCGCTGCCAGAGTTCCAACGGCTTCTCAAAGAAATACTCCGTGACGACGGCGAAAAATTCGGCTGGTTCGGTTGCGCCATACTTATCGATGAGGGTCGGCTGATCGGCGACGGTTTGTTGGGACAAGGTCGCAAACTCGCTTCCGAGAACGCGAGCCCAGGCGGCATATTGGGAACTCGTCGATAAGTCCGGGGCTCCGTCGACGAAGCCATTCTCCTGGTCGATCTGGTGGGCGAACTCATGGAGTGCGACATTCCGACCGTCAGGCACCGCCGCCGGTCGACGCAGGACATGGCTCCACGATAGTACCACCGCCCCGGTCCGCCAGGATTCGCCGGCGCGCATTTCATGGCCCGCGACTGCAATATTTCCCGGGACGAGTCGAACTACAGGAACCGGATAAGCGTCAGGATACACAAGGATGGATTGCAAGCGCGGATAAAAATCGTGACGGCGGTTCAGTAACAGGATGCAAGCATACGCGGCGATGGTGACCTTGATCTCGTCGTTAATTTCCAGCCCGCTGCACCCCTCAAAGTTCTTCTCCGCGATAAACACCTGGATATCACCCTGCAATTCCTCCCGCTCGGACGCAGTGAGCCGTTGGTAATAGGAGACGTTTTGCTGGAGGATGGCCCGCCACGATGCGGGGAATGTCTGTGCCTGAAGTCGGGCGCGACGCGTGGTCTTTCGTTCGAACATAACGGCGTCCCTAAAAAGCCCCCGCTGCCTTTGCAGGCGGCTCTTTGCAACTTCTAAAATGGTGGAGGCGGTGGGAGTTGAACCCACGTCCTCTGCAAAGCGCACGCAAGTGACTACATGCTTATTCCATCTTTAAGTCTCGCCCGGCGTGCTGCCAATGGACAGGCCACCCGCCGCGCCAGCCCCCGGTTATAGTTTCATCCATGGACCCGAAGACAACATCCACAGACTAACCTGCTATCGTCGTTCCGACCCCACTAGCAGGTGTCGCAGGCGGAACGTCGCGGACAATTAAGCCGCGAGTGCGAGTTCGTGATTCGCAGTTATGTTTTTGTCAGGTGTTTAACGAGGCCTCCCGACAACCTCGGCATGCCGCTCACGCTCACCCCACAAAGTCGAGACCGTTTCGCCCCCATGAGAATGTGCCGTGTGATGGCGAAGCGAATATAACGTAAACAGGTGGAAAAGCAAGCGGGCGGTGGCGCGGTCTCGGCGCGGCGGCGGAAGAGCTGCCGCGCGCGCGGGTTGAGAGATCAAGCTGTTCTTCGGTCGGAGGAGGCGCCGACCTTGATGGCGTTGGGGGGATTCGAACAGTTGACTCTCAACCCGTCGCGAGCGGACAGTCCGAAGCTTCGCGGGCTTTCGGCGATGTCCCAAAGAAAAAGGCGCTGGTCCGCTATGAACGGTTTTTCCTGCACATCCCGTGCAGCCTGCTTCACAGCCAACCCTAGATCCAGCGCCGTAATCGAGATCGAGTTCATCTTCACTCTGTCTTACACGAATCGGCGAGCTCGAGAGCTTCGCCAAAATTGAATGGTTGCCGCAGGACACGCTCACCCTTGCGGATGCGCCCGGCGTTGTCCCATGGTTGTGACAAACGGCCGGCGCAGACGACGACCTGCGCGTGCGGGCAGAGCTTCTTCATTTTATCCGCCAGATGTTGCGCAGATGCGCCCGTCAACGCCGCATCGACAAACGCGACATCAATGGGGTTGTGCTGTAGAAACTCCAACGCGGTGCGTGCGCCATCGCGCACTTCCACGCTGCGGTTCGGTGCGCGAAGCAATCCCGCGAGCAGTTCGCGCATGGCGGCGTCCTCATCCACTATCAGCACGCGGTAGATGTCTTGTTTATTGGTCTCGCTCATCTTTCAATCCTGCCTCTGCGGAACGCCTGACTGACAGGCTAGATAGCAGTGGGTATGCCAACCTCGATTTTATGGCGCAAAATCGAGGAAACTTTGTGATTCGACAGGGGTGGGAAATCTCAAAAAGAGGAATAGCCCGGCCAAAAGGGCCTTCGTGGAATCATCAATGCGGCAGGCCAAAGACGTAATAGATAAGGCACAACACGCCGAGTACCACCGTGCCTCCGTTCAATTCGCGCCAGCGCCCCGCAGTCAGCTTCCCAATGGGATAGACCACCAGCCCCGCGGTCAGGCCATTGGCAATATTGTAGGTGAACAACATCATCGTGATTGTCACGAACGCAGGAACCAGCTCCGTCAAATCGTTGAATTCAATCTTCGTCACCGAACCGAGCATCAACACGCCCACCGCAATCAATGCCGGGCCGTACGCGAACCGCAGGCTCTGCAAGGGTTCGACCAACGGGATGAAGAATAGCGATGCCGCAAATAGCGCTGCAGTTGTGACCGCCGCCAGTCCCGTGCGCGCGCCCTCGCGGATCCCAGTCGCGGATTCAATGTACGCGCCGCTCGTGGACGTGCCGACCAAGCCGCTAAACATGCACGTGATCGCGTCCACCATCATCGGGCGTTCAATTTTGTCGAAATTCCCTTTCTCATCGAGCATCCCACCCGCTGCGCCGACGCCGACCAGAGTTCCCAAGGTGTCGAGAAACCCCATGAGAAACAGCGTCAGTAAAATCGGCAGAAAACTCAGTCGCAGCACCCCGCCGATGTCCAATTTGAAGGCGATCGCGCGCAAATCGTAGTCTCCGACGAACGGCACGGCCACCAAGCTGCGCGGTGCGTGGCCAAAACCAAGCCCGTATCCCGCCACCGCCGTTGCCACAATGCCGAGAAGAATCGCTCCACGCACACGGCGCTGCAGCAAGGCCGCGATTAACAGGAAGCCAAAAATAGCCAGCCACACCTGCGGATCGTGGAGATTGCCGATCTTCACCGGCACGTCGGGTGTTCGGAGGAATTCGCCATTCGACGCGAGCAGCAGCTTCGCGGGCATCCCGCTAACAAAACTGGTCACGATGCCCGTCTCGTAAAGGCCAATGAACGCGAGAAAAAGCCCAATGCCGACGGCGAAGCTGTGTTTCATGCTTGGCGAAATCGAATTCGCCAGCCACGAGCGAACCCGCAGCAGTGTGATGATGATGAACCCGACCCCGCTTACGAATACCGCGCCAAGGCGCTGCTCCCAACTGATTCCCATTGACGCCAAACCAAAGGCGATAAACGCGTTCTCGCCCATGTACGGCGCCACCGCAATGGGACGGTTGGCGTAAAACCCCATCAGCAAACTGCCAAATACGGCGGAGAGAATTGTCGCCACGGTGCTCGGTCCCGCCGGAATTCCAGCAAAGCTGAGAATGGCCGGGTTCACCACAATAATGTACGCCATGGTGACAAAGGTGGTGATCCCGCCGAGGATCTCGGTGCGCACGGTCGTCCCGTGTTCGTGCAGCCTGAAAAGCCGCTCCAACATGCCGCGGAGAATACAGTGTCACAACATTTCGCACAAGTGCCGCTGCCACTTGACTTGCCTCTTTCCGCAATGCAATATCGCGTCGCTGTGAGAAAGCCTTCAGTCACTGTTCGCGTGCCCGCCACGACCGCCAACCTCGGTCCCGGCTTCGACACGCTCGGCATCGCGCTGAAGTTGCACAATCAGGTTTCCATCCGTGAAACCGACTCGCTGACAGTCGAGCGCATCGACGGACAGAAGGGATCGACCTCCGCCAACGCCATGGCGCGGGAGGCGGTGGACGCTTTTTTTCGTCGCAGCAGGGGAAAGCCACACGGCCTCCAGATTGAGGTCAAAGGCGAGGTACCTGTCTCCAGTGGTCTCGGCTCCAGCGTGACCGTACGTCTGGGCATTGTTTTCGCCCTCAACGAACTCAATGACCGTCCCCTCGGCGACACGGAGTTGCTAGATCTGGTCACCGAACTCGAGCATCACCCTGATAACGCAGCGCCCGCGTTGTTCGGAGGGTTCGTCGTCTCGGCGATGATCAACGGCTCGGTGCGCTACCGCCGCTTCAACGTCCCGCCGGCGCTGAAGTTCGTCGTCTGTGTACCCGAATACGAGGTCTCCACCGAGAAAGCCCGCACGCTGCTGCCGAAGATGGTGCCGTTACGGGACGCTGTCGAGAACCTGAACCGCGTCGCCCTCATCACGTCGATCTTCGCCACGGGCGATTACTCCCTTCTGCGCGGCCTGTTCGACGACAAGCTTCATCAGCCTTATCGCAAGAAACTCATTCCCATGCTCGACGAGGTCATCGCCGGCGGCGTGGAAGCCGGCGCGCTCGCCGGCTGGCTCAGCGGCTCGGGGGCCTCGATTATGTGCCTCGCGGAGCAAAAAGAAAAGGCCGTCGCCGAAGCCATGGCGAATGTGTTCGCCAAACAACAGATTCGCTGCGAGACCCACATCCTCATCGCCGATAACGACGGCACACGCGTCAAACGGGCGTGATTACGCTTCAATGATCGGGTGCGTTTGCCGGGCCGGAGGCCTCGCGAGAAAGACCATCCTGATAGAGTTTTAGGTGACTTTGTATCTCTCTGGTCAGATTAGTTTGGCCAGCAGCGCGTGCTAATTCAAGCGCCCTCTCTTCCATCGCAGTAGCGTCCGCAAATCTTCGGGTGGCGGCGTATGCACCCGCCAAAGTATCAAGGCAAACAGGTTGACGGTTCTCGGTCAACTGGCAGGCTCGTTCGGCTAGTTGAACGGCACGTGTAGAATCTGCCGGGTTCCCGCCTCCCCGCAAGACAAGCAGCCGGGCCAGTTGCTCGCAGGAGGTGGCGGAGTCGGGGGTCAGCTGCACGGCTTGCTCGTAGTGCTCAATGGCTTCGTCAAATTTTTTTTGATCACTGAAGGCGTGACCCAGATTGGCGTGGGCATCCGCGAACGCAGGCCGCAGTCGCACGGCCTGCCGGAAATGCTCGATGGCTTCGTCGAGTTTTCCAGAGGACGCCAGCGCGATGCCGAGATTATTATGAAACTCGGGAGCGTCGATCGAGTCGGGCTTGAGCCGTAGCGCATCTTCATACTGCTCGATCGCCCCGTCGAAATTTCCTTGTAAGGCCAGAACGCACCCGAGGTTGTAGTGGGCGCGGACGAAGTCGGGCTGCAACTGCAAAGCCTGTTCATACTGCTGCATCGCTTCTGTGAGCTTTCCCTGCAAAGCCAGCGCGCAACCGAGATTGTAATGTCCCAGGGCATAGCGGGGGTTTCCTTGCAGGGCCTTATTGAAGTGGTCGATCGCCTCCGCCGTTTTTCCTTGAGAGGTAAGCACCATCCCCAAAAAATCGTGACCTGCCCAGGAATCAGGATCACGGGCCAACGTGGCCCGGGCAAACCTCTCCACATCCGTGTATACCCAACTGTGAGACCAGGTCAGTCCCGCGAGCGCCACCAACACGGCTACCCACAGGCCCATCCACACAGGACGGGAGAAGGATCGGCAAGTCTCCTGGAGATGTGCGCCACCGGCCGCTATCAGCGTGATGATGCCCAAACTCGCCAGGTATTGGAAATGATCGGCCACGAATGAAAACTGAAAATAAGAGAACGAAATCAGACCGAGAACCGGCAAGAGCGTCACAACAAAGAATAGCGCTGCAGCGAGGGGCGCCCGAGTACGGTTGCGCAGTAACCACAACCCGATCAACAAGGCCAACATACCTACTGGATAGAGGTAGTCCGCCGCTGTCGCGTGGCCCAATTGCCAGCGGGGATAAATGGGGCATAGGTCGACGGGCCACAACAGCTTGCCAATGTAGAACCAACAGGCGTGACCAGCGATGACAAGCCGTTGCATAAGGGGGAACTGCAGTTGTGTGACCGCTCCAGATATCACCCGGCGATCCACCCAAACGCTCGCGTATCCGTCCACCGCGGCGAATGCCAACAAGGGGAGCAAGGGCAACACGTTCCGCTTCCAGGAAAGTCGCCCGTGTTTCCACCAGACGATCACCAGCATCGCGAACGGCCAGACGACCACGGTCGTCTTGCACAGCAGTGCAGAGAGAAACAATACGGCAGTGAACGCGAACCACGACAGGCTTTCTGTTTCGTCAAATTCCAGATAAGCCAGCGCCGCACCGAGATAGAAAACCCCCGACATCGTATTCTTCAGCTCGCTGATCCAGGCCACGGATTCCACGTGTACCGGATGGAGCGCGAAGATCGCCGCCGCAAGCCATGCGCCTTTAACCTGCAAACGGCGCAGAATCTTCAAAACCAGCAAGGCCCCCGCAGCATGACAGGCAATGGTAACAAGGTGGTAGCCCAACGTGGAACCACCCCAAAGCTTTGACTGAACCCAGAAGACCGTGTCGAGCAGTGGATAGTAGTGCTCCGTGGTCCCAGGCTCAAACCACATCCGCCGCAACCCGTCCAACGAGCCGAATCGCGCCCGTGTAATGTACGATCCGTCATCCCAAATTGGGAGGCCATGCCATACCGGGAAGTAAGCCAAAAAAGTCGCTGCGACAAGAAGCAACGCCAACAACCAATCCGACGTCCCGAAAGGAGTCTTGGTTCCGGGGGACCGACCAGTCGCTGGTTCAGCCGGCATGGTTCTCGCGGCCTCAGCCCTCGGCAAGCGAGCGGAAGTAGCTGAGGTTTTCCAGCTCGATGGCAAGATTGACGTTGCTGATGACGACGTTATTGGATACGCGCAGGACGGTGGGGGAGAAATTGAGGATCGCGTTCACGCCCGCGGCCACGAGACGATTCGCCACGTCCTGCGCAGCGGACGCCGGCACGGTGATAATACCCATGCGGATCTTGCGCACGCGGACGAAATTTTCCAGTTTATCGAGCGGCAGGATCTGCTGCGTGTACGTCTTGCGTCGTTTGCGTTTCACGTCGACATCAAAACCCGCGACAATCTCGAAGCTCTCTTTTTCGAACCCTTTGTAGGCCAGCAACGCCGAGCCGAGATGTCCAACGCCAACGAGCACCACGGGTTGAAGTTGGGTGCGGCCCAGCACCTCGGCAATCTTCCCGCGCAACGTCACCACATCGTAGCCGAGCCCGCGCGTGCCGAAATGACCAAAGCTCGTCAAGTCCTTGCGCAACTGCGTCGGCTTGACGCCAGCCGCCTGCGCGAGCGCGTGGCTCGACGCGGTCTGGACGCCGCTCTCGGCAAGCCGCTCCAGGCAGCGCAGATAGACGCTGAGCCGATAGACCGTCTTTTTGGGAATCGCGACCCTCATGGTTTCTTCGCGAGTGTCAGAGTAACGGGCTGGGCCGTGAATGTCAAAAGAGTTGCAGCAGGCGCGTCAACAGCGGGGGTAAATGATGGCGGACAGATATAATCAGCCACCGGCAGTTTCTTGATGCCTGTCAATCCGAGCCCGATGCACAGGCCCACACTCCCGCCCGCGAGCACCGTGGCTGCATTGAGCAGGGCACGGTCACGAGCGAGGCTCGGCCTGTATCTTCCGCAACAGATCACGGGCCTCCGGACTATGAGGCTGCAATTGCAGGGCGCGACCCAGTTGTTGCACGGCTTCGTCGTTCTGACCCATCTCGTGCAACGCCGAGGCCAGGGCGATCCTCCGGTCCACATTGTAGGGATTGATTTCCACGGCACGGCGCAAATACGTGACCGCTTCCGCCGGGCGACCGGCCAGGTGGTGCAACTGACCAAGGTTGTAGGTCACATCCGCATAATCGGGCGCGAGCTCTTCAATCCTCAGGCATTGCTCGATGGCCGCTTCGTGCGCCTCTGGTTCCGGCAGGCGGGAGAGTGCGCCCGCAAGAAGGTAGCGCGTGCGCAAACGAAACGGATCGAGCAGGAGTGCATTCCCCGCGTGTTGCACCGCCGCGCGCAGATCCCCGCCCTCTTCGGCAATTCGTGCCCGGCGGTCTTGCAGGTCGGCAGACACCGGGCGAACGACGGCTGCCAGCGTAATCCACACTCCAAAGACGAGGCAGACGACGGCGATACACCAGCGAACCGGCCCAGTGTAAACCGCAATCCGACGCCACCGCAGCGGCGTTGCATCCGCACCCACGACCAGGCCCATCAGCAGCCAGAGGAGGCCCTGGTTCGGCAGATACCTCAAATCCACATCCACCAACCCGTGCAACATCAGGAGGAGCATCGCCCCGTATATTCCCCACAGGCAGCGGCGTTCGCCGCCGTCCAGTCGACGGCAGGCGCGAAAGCCGCACCACACAGCGGTTGTCCAGAGCCACAGCGTGGCAGCCAGGCCGATCAGGCCCTGCTCGGCCGCGATCTCCAGCAACTCATTGTGCGCATGATCCGTGACATTGGTGGCCTTCGGTCGCAGAAAATACGACGGCAACCGATACCTTGGATACGCCACGACGTACGTTCCCAATCCGTGTCCCAGTATCGGTCGCGCGGCAATCATCTCCAGCGTTGCCTTCCAAATCACCGGTCGCACGTCCGTCCGCCATTGTTGCTGGACGTACGAACGAGCCAGGAGGGCGACGACGGCAAGGGCCAACACGGTGATAACAACTCGCGTCTGCCACTGTCGGAAAAATCGATTTCGGAAGCCCAGGAACCACAACAGGCCCACAGCTGCCAGCGCCAACCACGCCCCACGCGAGCGACAGAAGCACATCGCGCCAATGACGATCAAGCTTCCCAAAACCGACCACGCGCCGCCGTACGAAACCATGATGACGAGCGATGCGGCAAGATATGTCCCAAGGAAATCCCAGTTTCCGAGCGTGGAAATGAACTCCGGTTCCGAACCCAATCGCAGCAGGCCGTTTCCCGCCACAACGACGGCGACGAGCATCCACCCGCGGCACAGCCCGGCCAGCCGGTCGTCTGGCGCACGCGCGGCCAGCAGGAAGATCGCCAGGTTTCCCGCCAGCCGCGGCAGGAGCATCAATCCAAACTGGGGATGTTTACTGAATCGAGTGGACGCAACGGCGCTCAACATGACTGCCAATAAGGGCAGAATAACAGCACGCGGTAGAAAGACGACCGCCGTTTCCTCTTCGATCCTGGCCCTGGCGGTTACGCGGAGAAGCAACCCGGCGGAAACGACCAATCCTGCCGCGAGGACCATCTCCGGCCAAGGCAGCGTGCAGTCATAGCGGAAGTGGGCCCAGGATTTTAGAAGCCAGCTCAGGGGGTAGCTGAGCGCGGGTAAACTGACCAGAAGAACCACCAGCAAGTTGCCGGGTATCGAGTTCCGCCCTGTCGCATGGTCAGCCACGGATGAATAAAATATCCCCGCCAGTCTGTACGCCCGGACTGATTGTTATCAGGATGTTGCGACAACTGTTAGCAAAAAAAAGAACCCCGACACCTGGGCGTCGGGGTTCTTTCGTAATGATACTCGTATTAGTCTGCGGTAACAACAGCTACGGAACTGTTCGTACCAACCAAGGCCGACAGGCTGTTGTTCCACGACACATGTCCATCGTTATACAGAACGTTGCCGCCCGCGTCTTTATGAGGAGCGGGGCCACCAGTGACACCAGCGCCGGTGGTGAGCCACTTGGAGCCCTTTGTGTAACCGGCCGCTGTAGTAGCCGCCTGACGATCCAATGCGAGGATCGAATCCGGTTGGTCCTGCCAGATAATAAACGGGCAGTAGGCGTAGCTGATTTGGGGATGGCCAGACGTTGTGGTGCTCAGCGGATAGACGGCCGTCAGTTTCCTGGAGCTGTCACTCGGGCACGTAAAGATCTTCGCGGACGTGATCGTGTTGCTCAACAAGTTGAGCGATGACCCCAGATTGGGTGTCGCGTTGTTGTCCAGCGGAACTCTGCCATTGTAGTTGTCCGCGTACATGGCGATGCCCAAGCCGATCTGCTTGAGGTTGCTCAGGCAATTGGCGCGACGCGCTTTTTCGCGAGCTTGGTTGAGTGCCGGCAGCAGCATCGCCGCCAGGATCCCGATAATTGCGATGACGACCAGCAACTCAATCAATGTGAAGCCGCTGATCTTAATTTTGGTTAACCGTCTCATGTTGTTGGTAATGCCTCCGTACTATTGGTTAGGAATGTGTGCCCCTCCCGCGCCTCTCGGGACCGCCCCGCTTCGCGACGGGTAACGCCATTAACTTCTCAACGAAGCTAACAGCGATCTCACTGACTGTCAACGGATAAACATTTACCATCGTCCCGTCTTAGTACTTCGCTGAAAGCGTTTCTATTTTGTTACCAATGAGTTGCATTGATTATTCCCACTGCGCTAAATTTGCGCAAACAATCCATCAACCTCCTGTTGGGTATTGTAGAAATGCGGCGACAATCGCAAGCATTGTCTCCCGTCGCGGCAGTAACGAACAGAGGTGATCATTTGCGCCGCTTCCAACTTCGCGTGCAACTTCGTCACATCCCGACCTTCTGCCAAGAGCGAGACAATCCCCGAGAGCCCCTTCCCTCGTGTCGCACCGAGAACCGTGTATCCTGCCTTTGTCCCACACCGAATCGCCCGCTCCGCCAACCCCAGCACACGCCCTTCGATCGACTCGATGCCACATTCAAGGATTAACTGCAACGCCGCCCGTAACCCCACGATCCCCGCCAAGTTCAGGCTGCCCGGCTCATAGCGGCGCGCGTCGCGCTTGAACGCCAGCGATTCCTGCGCAATGAAGTTCGGACTCGACGCGCTGTGCCAACCAACAAGCGGTGGATGGAAATGCTCGAAGTGCTCCTTTCGCACGTAGAAAATCGCCGTCCCCAACGGCCCCAACAGCCACTTATGCGCGTCTGCCGCGGCAAAATCGACAAACTTCATCGATGTCCGCAACGCCCCAAAGCTCTGGATCCCGTCCAGGCAAAATAAAACTCCCCGTTCCCGGAGGAAACGGCCGATTCGATCAACATCCAACCGCCAGCCCGTCTGGAAATGCACGCTGGCCAGGGACACGAGCTTCGTTTTCTTGTCTACCACCCGCTCGACGTCCTCGACCGTCACATTCCCCAACGGTGTCGCCCCGACAAATCGGGTCTCCACGCCGCGCCGCGCCAGATCCATCCACGGGTAGACATTGGCGGGATAATCGTCGCGGTAGCACACCACGTTGTCGCCGCGTTCCCAGGGCAGGCCGGCCGCGACCATTGCCAACCCCATTGATGTCGACCCGACAAACGCGATCTCGTTCTCCCCGGCTTCAATGAGTCGCGCTGCCAGCATGCGCGTCTCGCTTACTACTTCGTCCGGCAACACATTCTCCTGATGGTCGTGGGCGCACGCTTCCACATATTGCTTCATCGCATCCGCCACGCGTCGAGGTAATGGACTTACCCCCGCATGCGCGAGAAAAACTTTCCCATCACACACCGGAAACTCACGCCGCCGCAAGGTCTCGTTTCGCCATAATCCTGAAATACTAAGTTGGTTCATAGCTCCATGCAGATAGTTCGGTGCTTCATTGTGACTTGAATCTTAGAATGCGGGCTGTTACAAAGCAAATGTAGTCTACCCCCTCGGCACAACACCGTTTGTTTGGGAGTGTAACGCAAGACGCTGATGAGGAAATTCCACTGGTGGATGCCCATGGTCCTGGGGCTGTTGTGCGCCGCGGCCTACCACAACACGTTTCGCGTCCCTTTTATCTTCGATGATCTCCCGAGCATCACACAGAATCCCGCCATCCGTCGGCTCTGGCCGTTGTCGGGGGTAATCGCGAGCGATCTTCCCATGCTGGTGGGGCGGCCGTTGATCAGCCTGTCCCTGGCGGCCAACTACGCTGTGTGCGGCTACGACGTGACAGGTTGGCATCTCTTCAACCTGATGATTCATTTCCTCAACGCGCTGTTGGTGTTCGGGGTCGCGCGCCGGGCATTGGGGGACAACACAACATCCGCTGGGGGTGGACCGAACCAGAGGTTGTGGGTCGCGTATGCCGTGGCGGTTCTG